>JAJRVU010000235.1 GCA_024277145.1 Planctomycetota bacterium | reverse complement strand
CCATTGAAAAAACATCCGCTGCGATGACAGCAGTGACTTCTCCTAAACTGTATCCGGATAAGAAAGAGGCTTCTTTAAATTTAATCCCGAAGTGTTCATCCAGAAGTTTTAACTGCGCCAGTTCAATGGCAACTATCATTGCAAGAGTTTCGGGATAGGTCTCTAGATCTGTTGGTACCCGATTTTGAACGCGATTGAATAAATCAATTTTCTTATTTAACGCGTTACTGGCTAACCGAGATGCTTGTTCAAGATGTTCCTTGACAATTTTATGATAAACAGGATGTTCAAGAAGCTCTGGCGTTTTGCCCAAATTGGTTACATTGTAACCACGAAACGCAATGGCTGACGAGCTGATGGTTTCTTTCAGGTTATGGTCTGACTCTTGAGGTGGTTCTTTGTCTGTGGACATGAGATCTTCCGTGAACTTTGTTTAATAATATCGGCAGGCAGGAATAACGGTATTATAGTTCAGAAATGGTCTATTAATAAAGAGAGGTTTTCAAGCTGCTTCCCTTGAAGCCTGAAGTTTTCAGGCCATGATTCCTTGTAATGCAAAGAACGAAATGGCGACACCAGCAGCTGAGGCAACACCAACACGCAGGTTATCGGTAAGGGTTGTATTAATGGATTCTGCGAGGCATCCTGCAATAGAAGCAGTGAGGCCACACACGATTGCAAGCTGGATAGAAGTTGACGGTCTTGATTCCATGTAGAAAACCAAAGCTGCAAAAGGAGCTGAGAAGAGAATAAAGCAAAACATTCCCATCCACGATTTATCCGGGTTCCATGGAAGCTTTGTTTTTCCAAATAGTTTTCCACCAATATGGGCAGCAGAATCACCAAACGCAATAATTACGGTGACGACCGATGCAAACTCTGCATGTTCCCTGAATAGAAAAAGAACAGCAGCGACGACAGCCCCGTAGGTATAAACCGTGCTAAGAAGATTTGTTTCGCCTTCTCGTTCAACATGTTTTCGAAAAAAGAGAAACAGTGAAGTGAAAATAATGATGACCACGCTGACAACAACCAAATCCTTTGCGAGCATTGTTGGCCCATGAGGAGTGACTGCAAGTAAAAATGGCGCAACTCCCGGCAACATATGCAGAAATTTTCTGCTAATTTCACTTTGATCAAGTTTTAGTCCAGATTCAACCGACATCTCTTCGGAAAGCGAAGAGAGTATCGGTTCCTGAACTGTGTTTTCTGTTTGAAGATTTGAGGTTGTCGAATCTATGTCAGATTTTTGCATGAATTTCTTCGCTATTAGTTTTAACCTTCACAGGTTCTTTCCAGCGGAATTCCATCTCGATTGCAGCTTTTGAAATAATTTGCAGCATGTCTTCAGTGACTTCAGGACAAGGTAAATGGGGGACTGCTTTTAATATGTTTGTGCGGTCAAAGACCGGGTCATCCCGCCAGTATGAATTATAAACTTCGATATGATCATAAAACAAGCGTTCAATTTCTGTAGGATCGTCAATTACTGTATCAGCTCCACAGAATATTGCACCGTAACATCCGGTCACCTTTTCCAGAACATCGCGAGTCATGGTTGTTGTCGCAGGATTTGGAGGAGTTAAGTGGTACGTTTGACCATGATGTTCAGGATTCTGAACAATAGAAACCATAGCAGCAGAAACCCAGTCAACAGGAACAAAATGCTTCGTTTCGGTTCCGTCAAGACTGAGCCGGCGTCCAGGCGTATCCTCTCCCTCGTCTGCAATAACAGATGAAAGTGTATGGATTAACCTGAGGGGAACATAATAGCCATGAAACGTTGTTGTAAATCCTGTTTTGGAATCTCCAATAATAATGGATGGGCGGAACACTGTAGGCGGACTTAGAAAAGAGGCAGACCTGATCAGTTCTTCGGCCTGAATTTTACTTTTCTCATAATCATTTCCGAGTTCCTGCCCGACATCCAGATCATTTTCAAGAACTTTGTCAGATCGAAGACCACAGACATAAGCGGTAGAGACATGGTGGAAATCTTTAATGCCTGTTTTTTCACAAAGATCAAGCACATTTTTTACACCTTCCACATTGGAACGCCATGGTTCCCCTGCATCTGAAGTGGCATGAAAAGTCAGGCTGGCTGCGTTATGCAAAACAGAATCGCAATTTTCTGTTAGCCATTTTAGATCGTTATCTTTCAATCCAAGATTAGGTTCACAAATGTCACCGGCAAGAACATGAGGAGGTTGAAACTTCTGTCCGCATTCTTCTTCCAGGTTAGCCATGATGTTATCAATCCGTTGTTGAGCAGATTGACGACCTTTTGGGCGAACGACAGTAACAATAGGAATATTTGCTAATGATAAATCTTTTAATAAGTATCGACCAAGTAGTCCTGTAGAACCGGTTAACAATATATGCATGCTCACTTCGGCTAGCCTTTCAGGTAATAATAAAATTCTGAATGATAATAAAAAATTGCTGGAATGGTCACAATGATCAGGAAAGTATTGCCTGGGTTGGGTTGAGGTCAATAGGCAGGATTAAGATTGTTCATCTCGCTAAAAGTCAGGAATGTTAATGAGGCTGGGTGGAAATTCTAAAACCAACAATGCTTTCCGCACAATTATAAAAATAATTTACAATCACAGGCTCAGAATTATCGAGGTAAGTTATTCTCACCCGGATACAAAACCATTTCTTTCAATCGACTGATCTGTCTTACTTTATGCCGTCTATCCAATTCTCCCGTAGAATTTCATTTAAAATTATAGAAAAACTAACGGTTCTACTTTGTGTATGATTTTTTAAGGACCTGTCATCAGAACACCTGTATCGCATTTGTTCTTCAGACTGATATAGTAGAACGAATGTAGCAGGTTGGATTCAATGCAATTATTCACGATCCAGGAAGATACTTCTTAAAACTAGAAGCCAGTGTGAATTATAACAAGTACACAGCTTGCGCAACACGGGCAATTCATGATTTATGGGCGATATTCGCCTGTTTTCTGGTCAAAAATCAGAGGAATTTCCCTCTTTTCAGACAGTATGTCCACCATCAGCAGTGTAAATAGCACCTGTACAGTAACTTGAAGCTGAGGAGGCAAGGAACAAAGCCAAGCCTGCAATTTCTTCAGGTTGTCCAATTCTTTTCAATGGTAAATGCTTTGTATAACTTTGTGACACCTTTTCATTTTCCCACAAAGCTTTGCTGAATTTTGTCTGAATGAGTCCCGGACAGATGACATTAGCCCGGATATTATCTTCACCCCATTCCTGCGCCATAATTTTAGTAATGCTGATCAGGGATGCCTTGCTCATGCTGTAGAGACCAATTAACGGTTCAGGACGAATTCCACCAACACTGCTGATGTTAATCACTGAACCGTGCCCTCGTTCTTTCATGGAAGGGTGAGCGAGTTTAGCCAAATTTAAAGGACCACGAACATTAATGGACATGATTTTGTCGAAGGTTTCATCATCGTTAGTCAGGAGCGGACCGTAAACGGGATTAGTCGCTGCGTTGTTCACAATAATATCAATTCCACCATATTTACTTGTCGTGGAGTTCACAAGATTTTTAATATCATCCTGGCTTCCCATATGTGCAGCAATGCCGACTGCTTCGAGTCCCTGATCTGTGAATTCTTTTGCAACAGCATCAACGCTTTCCTGATTTCGGCTACTGATGACAACCTTCGCTCCATTTTGGGCAAGGGCTAAAGCAATTTCTTTGCCGATCCCTTTACTGGCACCTGTGATGATGGCAACTCGGTCTGTCAGGTCAAAAGAACTCATAACGACTCCTGTCTGGTTTCTGTATTAAGATTAAGAATATAAGTATAACTACCCAGTTGTATATTTATTGTGTTTATACAAAGAGAAAGATCCTCTTCTCACTAATTTTTTGAACCACAGATATACACAAAATTTAAATCACTTTTTCGACGCACAACCGATTTAAAAATCCGCAAATGTAGGGTCTGCTGTGCAGACCAGAGATGTTATAACGCTATCTTTCCTGATGGTCTGCACAGCAGACCCTACTAGTCCAACTACTGATAAATGTCTCTTAGCTCAGATTAAGTTGCACGCCAACGGGCGTGTCATCTGGAAATTGCCACCGGACATTTAAAGCTCGAAAGAGCATTACAAAAAACTATTTATCAGCTACTTAATAAACCACATGTTTTAAGATTCATAAAACGCATCAAGTTCTTTTGAATATTTTCCGGTGATGAATTTTCTTCTGACTTTAAGAGTGGGAGTGAGTTCTTCCAGATCAAGCTGAAATGCTCGATTCAAAATCAGGAAGTTTTTCACACGTTCAGGGTTACTGAAGCTTTCCATGATTTCCTGAACTTGTTGCATATAGAAATCATGAATTTCCTTGTTAGCAATGAATTCACCTTCCGTTTTGATTTCAATTCCCAATTCTTTCAGTTTTTTACCAAGCACTTCAAATTCCGGAACCAGAATCGCAGAGACAAATTTCCGTTTGTCTCCATAGGTGACTGCCTGATCAATATAAGGATTAGCAAGCATGGCGTTTTCAAGTTCGCTCGGAGAAATATTTTTTCCTGCAGAGGTGATGATCAATTCTTTTTTACGATCCGTAATAACAAGATATCCATCTTCATCAATTTCCCCGACATCTCCTGTATAAAGCCATCCATCTTTTAACGTTTCTGCAGTGGCCTCTTCATTTTTCCAGTATTCTTTCATTACGTGTGGGCCTTTGGTCAGGATTTCTCCATCTTCAGCAATTTTTACTTCAACTCCGGGAAGAGTCTTCCCAACCGTGCCGGGTCGATGTTCTTCAAGGGTATTAAAACAAATCACAGGAGAGCTTTCCGTGAGCCCGTAACCTTCCAGCATGGGAATGCCGGAATCCCAGAATCCTTTGCAAACATAAACGGGAAGAGGTGCGCCGCCTGATGAAAGATATCTTAAACGAGGACCAAATATTTTTCGGAGAGTTTTTGCTCTTATTTCATCTGGAAGAGCTTCCACGCTGGACCAGATTTTTTCATAGAACCGAGGAACAGAGGTTAACCACGTTGGTTGAATTTCCGCCAGGTTCTGGACGAGCGTATCAACAGATTCCGCCAGCGCCAATGTAATGCCACCATAGGCAGTCATGTAAAGGTCAACGGTTCTTGCATAAATATGACTGTACGGCAACCAGCTTAATAAAATATCTTCGTGCGAGACGCTGGAAATGTCATAGGTCATCTGGCAGTTGGAAGTCAGGTTGCCATGCGTCAGGACAACACCCTTTGGATTTCCTGTTGTTCCACTTGTATAAATGATGGTAATCGGATCATCCGATGTGAGTGATTCAACCCGCTTGTCGACTTCAGCAATCGCTTCAGGACCTGCCAGTTTTCCACGTTGAATCAATCCATCCAATGTCATTACATTTAACCTGCAATCAACTTTGACCGGGTCAATGCAAATCATGAATTCGAGCAACGGAAGTTCATCCAGAACAGCAATGATTTTATCTGCCTGTGCCTGATTGCTGACAATAATTCCACGAGCTTCACTATGACCAATCTGGTAAGCAGCTTGTTTGGGAGAAAGAGGTGCATGGAGGGTAACATCAGCTGCACCTGCAGAAAGGATACCGAGATCAGAAACTATCCATTCTGCACTGTTTTCTGCAAGCATGGCAACCCGGTCACCTTTTTGGATGCCCAGGCCAATCAACCCGGCTGCAAGGCCATTAACTCGGTTGAGTTTATCTGTCCAGGAAAGGTCGTAATATTTCCCATATTTTTTGAAACGGAGAGAGGGTCGAGGCCCAAGTTTCTGGCATGTTGCTCTGTGCATCTGGGGGATATTGGAAAACATCAATAGGATCTCCGTTTGTATTTTAATTAAGCGAGTTTTTAATTCAGAACGATTCTACAATTGATGTAAAAGGTTTAAGTGTTATCCCGACTATACATACAGTGCGCCACGTTCACTTTCATTTCTAGACATTGTCTAGTCCCATCCAGCCGGTCGTTTATCAAAAAAGACAACCAGAAGGAATGTTGCAACAGGACCTAGCAACAGTGATAGAAAAAACCAGATGAAACCGGATCTGTTTTTTCCCTGTGCCAGTCCTGCATTGATAAAAGCCAATGTTGTCCAACCGACAAAGAAGGATGATTTTTCCATTGAAGCTAATACGAACATATTTATTTATTCTTCACAAGACATTAATATTAAAAAAAAATGCAATCAAGCTGATGCCCATGCCGGAATTAAATCCTGACTGTGAACATCAACTTTTCTGCATTTAATTTCATGGTGTCCTGAAACCGAATTATGTTTCAAAACTGTTTCAGGTTTAATCGCAAAGTTCAAAAATAGTTGCAATTCCCTGTCCTTGACCGATACACATGCTGGCAAGGCCGTATTTGATCCCGCCATCTCGCATACGATGAAGTAATGTTGTTGCAATACGTGAACCACTTGCACCCAATGGATGTCCAATGGCTACTGAACCGCCACGTGTGTTGACTTTTTCAGGTCCGAGTCCAAGACATTTCATCACGGAAAGTGCCTGGACAGCAAAGGCTTCGTTTAATTCAAACGCGCCAATATCGTCCAAAGTCAGACCTGTTCGTTTTAATACTTTTTTAATAGCTGGAACAGGACCAATTCCCATTTCGCATGGTTCCACACCAATCACTGCAGAAGAAACGATTTTTGCCATCGGTTTCAAACCGAGTTCCTTCGATTTGTCTTCTGACATGACCAGCATTGCACAAGCTCCTGCATTAAGAGGAGATGCATTACCGGCTGTGACTGATCCACCTGCAGGATTAAAGACAGGCCGAAGTGCAGCCAAGCCTTCCACAGTGGTGTCAGGTCGAACACATTGATCGACTGTCATCAGAACTTTGCGACCGTCGTCATCGTGTCCCCAGGTAGGAACAATTTCGTTATCGAATTCACCTTTTTCGTTGGCTTGTGCTGCCAATTGGTGACTCCTGCAAGCGAATTCATCCTGTTCCTGACGACCCACTTGATATTTCATGGAAAGGTATTCCGCAGTCAGTCCAATCTGCATGATGGCTTCACTATGTTTATAGAGAAGGCTTGGTGCAACAGAATATCCTTTACTCATGGGGATATGTTCCATGTGTTCCACGCCCCCTGCAATCTGGACATCATCCAGTTCAGCAGCAACACTCATTGCACATTGATTGAGTGCTTCGAGGCTGGAACCACAGTTCCGGTTAATGGTCACGCCGGCTACTTCAATAGGAAGGTCAGCGACCATGGCAGCAACACGTGCAACATCAAAACCTTGTTCACCCTGTTGCATCACACATCCCCAGCGGACATCCTCAATAATATGAGGGTCAACCCCGGTTCGATCAACAAGGGCATTCATGACATGTGCAGAAAGATCTTCCGATCGAACATGTCTGAAAATTCCGTTTGTTGGATGTGCTTTTGCAATCGGAGTTCGCAAACAATCGATAACAACAGCTTTTCTCATTGTTAAGCTCCAATATTTTCTGACTGATAAATTCTAACGTTTATCAGTTTGTTCTGGTTAAAAATGAAATAACAAATAATACGAAAATCGCTTCCACCTGGCCTGTAAACAATTATGGGCGAGGATAGAAAAGTTTACCTGAGCTTGCCATTGATTTAAGCATTTCAGGTGCGGCATAACGTTTGCCCAGATTTTCATATTGGGCTGCTTTTTCGATGATATTGGATGCACCAACGGTATCACACCACCGGAGAATACCACCTTTGAATGGAGGGAAACCAATTCCGAGAATCAATCCCATGTCAACATGAGAAGGTTCCCGAACGATATTGTCTTCCAAAGTTGTTATTGCTTCAAGAAGCATAGGCAGGAAGAGACGATCTGTCAGTTCTTCCTGGGAAAACTCTCGTTTGTCAGTTCGACATTTTTCAAGAATGACATCAAAATCAGGATCAGGTGCTGGCTTCATTTTTGGTCCAACATACTTTCGGAAACCGGAGCCGGTTTTCTTTCCGAGTCGTCCTGCTTTAACAAGTTCTTCAAGCAATGTCACTTTCACAGTTCGGTCACTGTAGGCTTTCTGCAATACCTGTCCTGCAAAACAGGATGTATCCAGACCAACCATATCCTGAAGAGCAATCGGCCCGACAGGCATTCCAAACTTTGTACAAGCTTTGTCGATAGCATCCATTGATGCACCTTCCTGCAGAAGGATCAAAGCTTCATTCATGTAAGGAAGCAGAACGCGATTCACTAAAAATCCTGCACAATCATTTACAACGATTGGAGTTTTTCGGATTCGTTTGCTGAGGGCAACAATTGTTGCAACTGTTTCGTCACTCGTTTTTTCACCACGAATCACTTCTACAAGTTGCATACGATCCACTGGAAAGAAGAAATGCATTCCAATGAATTTTTCCGGGTTGGGTGAAGATTCAGCCATCCGGGTAATGGAAATTGTTGAAGTGTTACTTGCAAGGATGGCGTCTTTTTTCATCACTTCGCCAAGCTGCTTGTAAATTTTGGTTTTAAACTCTTCATTTTCAGTCACCGCTTCAACAACAACGTCTGCATCTTTGAATGATTCCGTTGAGGTTGATGGAGTTAGCATGCAAAGCATGTTTTCCATGTCCTGATGACTTGCGCGGCCAGCTTTAATTCGACTACTGACAACTTTCATGGCCCGGCCCATTCCGGCCTGAACTTGTTCTTCATTGATGTCAACCAATGTTGTTGGAATACCAGAACGGGCATGGGATGTTGCAATCCCTGCTCCCATCTGACCGCCGCCAAGTGTTCCTACACTTTTCACTTCCATTGGTTTAACGCTTTTATCTTCAACACCTGAATCAGCAGCAAGCTGGTTGTTGATAAAGAACATTCCAATCAGGTTAGCAACAGTAGGTGAACTAAAGAGTGCTGCAAAACATTTCTGTTCGTTTTCCAAACCCTGTTCCAGAGGAAGATTAATTCCTTCTTTAATTGCTTTCAAAGCTGCAAGAGGGGCAGGGTAGTTTCCTTTAGTGGATGCATAAACGCCGCCTTCAGCAATGGCAAAGTTAAATGCCATCTGGTCTTCACTCAAACCCATAGGTTGTTTGAATTTTTCACGATTCGGTTTCCACTCACCCGATTCATGAGCATGTTCAATTAATCTGCAACCTTCTTCAACCAATCGTTCTGCAGGGACGGAATCAAAAACGAGTCCGAGGTCAGCAGCTTCACGACCACCAACGGCTTTGCCGCTGCAAATCAGGTCAATTGCATGATGAACACCAATCACACGGGGCATTCTCTGTGTTCCACCCCAGCCGGGAAGGAGCCCGATTTTGACTTCAGGCAAAGCAATTTTTGTTTTCGGGCTGTCACTTGCAATCCGATAATCCATGGAGAGAACCATTTCAGTTCCACCCCCCATGCAATTACCATCAATCAAGGCAACCGTTGGGAAAGGAAGAGCACTGATTCGATTGAATAGATCGTGTCCCTGCTTTCCGGTTCCCTGTGCCTGCTCAATGGTTGCATAAGCAAGTGCACCAAGTTCTTTCAGGTCAGCACCTGCAATGAACTGTCCTTTTTTTCCACTTTTGATTAATAACCCACGCAGGTCTGATCGTTTTTCAAGCTCTCCGACAACTTCAACCAATTCCTCAACCACATGCTTGGAGAAGGTATTAACTTTCTTGTCAGGAAGATCGAATGTCAGAACAGCGATCTGGCCTTCAATTTCCTCTAAATGAAACGCATTTCCCATGGCGTTTTACTCTCCGATGATACTGTTTGCGATAATAATAAGTTTAGGTGTTTATTTGATAATTCGAACACAATTCGAGTTGATAACACCTAATTTCAATAATTTTCAGTATTCCAATAATTTTTCAGCGAGTTTCAAGTTTGAAAACGAAAGCCGGAAACTCAGTGTGATTTCTTCTACACCAATTCAATCAGGATAATATCCTTGAAAGAAAAGAGTTCAACATGATCCTTTTCCAGACCATGTTGAATTGAGAAGCTTATAGAAAACAAAGAAACCGTATTCAGGAAGGCACCTCACTCAAGCAAGTGAAATCGGCCTGAAATCATCTCTTCGGTTTTTTATTTATACTGCATTAGAATTTCTTCAGCTTCAACGCCTGCAATGGATTTGAATCCACCTTCGACAATTGCTTTACCCAGCTTAACAACAGTTGCTAGTTCACGGAGTGTTGCATTTTTGCCTGTAATCTGCTGGCGTAAATCCTGGCAAAGCACAAGTGCAGCTTGACGTTGAATTTCATCGCCTTCCCGACCTGCCCAGAGAGCAGTTGTCAGCATGACAACCATTAACTGAATTCGTTTGGATAAATCAGCCATTGCACATTGACGGTCAGCCAGTCCCAACTGGTATTTCTGCATAAGTGCATCGATATCATTTCGGGATTTCTGTAAAGCAGATGCAGCAAACTGCGCCTGTTCCGCAAGACCGGAAGGAAGGTTAGGCAGTTGTGCCGATTTTGCTCCGCCAACTTTCTGTGCAAGCCACCATTTAATGTAAGGACCAGTGACAGGAAGAATTTTTGCAGCATGCATTGGATTAAGCATGTTAGGTTTGCTAATTCCTGCTTTATAAAGTGCCTTGCCAATGGCTTCGTAGAAATTCTTACCATGTTCTTTAATTAAAGACTTAAAGAAACCAAGCCCGAGAATTTCTCCTTCACCTTCATAAATACTAGGTGCAAGAAATTCGTGAATGTAATCACCAAACATGTGACCATGAACAAAGGCACGACCACCATGTGTTTTCATGTGCATGTCGATAGCAACACGTGTCTGGGCATCACCACCAAAAATTTTGGCAATAATACATTCCATTTCACCACGGTAACCTTCGTCAAGTAACCATGCACACCAGTCAGTCATTGCTTCGGTTGCAACAATCAAACCTGCAGTGAGGCCAATTCGTCGTTGAACAAGTTCACGTTCAGCAATCGGTTGTCCGTAAGTGTTACGGTATTTTGACCACGGTAGCATGTCAGCAAGCATCGCTTTCATGTTTCCGGAAGACCCTGCACAAACAGCAACACGACCACGGTTCAAACCGTGATAAGCAATGGTCAGGCCATCACCTTTTGAAGGAACAAGCAGGTTTTCTTTGGGGACACGGAAGTCTTTAAAAAGCAATCCATTGTTGTAGGAATGCTGCAAAGCGTACAAGCCGTAATTCACGAGCTGGAAATGCTCGTTTTCCTCTGGAGGCAAATCGGTAATCAGGACAGCAGGCTTGCCATCAACCTTACAGACCAAACCAACAGTACGACCTGGGATTGCATTGGTAATAAAGAGCTTTTCTCCGTTGACAACATAATCGTCGCCATCGAGAACCGCTACTGTTTTTAATGCAGTCAGGTCAGAACCAGCACCTGGTTCAGTTAAAGCAAATCCGGAAAGTCTTTTACCTGATGCGAGATCTGGAAGAAATTTTTTCTTCTGTTCGGGAGTACCGAACCCTCTTAGGGGATCAACAGCACCAATACAACCATGAACGGAAGCAAGCCCTGCAATGGTTGCATCAACTGTTGCCATTTTCAGTAGGAAGCGTGAGAAGGATGTGAAGGAAATTTCTGACCCGCCATGTTCTTCATCAACTAGCAGTCCCCAGTAACCGACATCAGCCAGTTCCTGGAAGGTATCATCATGAATCTTTTTATCTTCATTCAGGAAGTTTCCAGCTTTTTTTCGTCGCTTGACAACTTCGATAGAAGCGTCCATCACCTGCTGACCTTTGGCAGATGGCTCTGTGTATTTTGGCTGGAACTGGCTTGTTGGGAATTCGTTATCCCAGACAGCCCGATGAGCAGGGCTTCCGATTGTTTGATATTTTTTTGCAAAGAGGTCTTCCATCTGATCATCTGCTCGATCGATGGCTCCTGTTTTTGTCACTTCGTCTACAGATTTCCCACCTAACTTCAAAGCGGTTTCGACGAAATTATCAGCTTCTTCTGTACGGTTTTCAGTTTCCGGCGTTTGTGATGCCATTAGTAATCCAGCCTTTCACGACCCTTAGAAATTAAAGAGATCAGAATTTAGTCATCTGATCATTCTGTTTTAAATACCATTCAACCATTCCATTTTTCCGTAATACGTTTTATTGACCCACATACGGAAACAGGAATTCACTCTTGATCGAAAACATTACTTAAACAGTTTGATAATCCGTTACCAGGTGACATCCTTTCACACAATGAAGGAAGACTCCCGGTCTTCCGTTGTTTGAATTCCAGTAGTCAGAATTCAAGTTGTGTGAGCTCAGAAAAAGTGTAGTTAATTTTTGATCAAGTCTCGTTGAAAGAACTGTTTAAAACGGATTTCTAATTCAAATCATTAAAATTTTAAACAACAAATCAACTTATATTTACAGTCATGAATTTATCCTTGAAAGGGACGAAATACAACATGTACAAGGACGTAAACATGAAACAAGAGAGTATTCAAAAGGATCAACCCTTTTTTTTCAACCCCCTCATATGGCCCACTACCCAACTTTGGTAGTAAAAGGTTTCAGAAATCTCCTAACTGATACAATCCTTTTCAATGGCTTTTGCAGCCCCTCGACCTAAACTTTTGACCACATGGTTCAATTTTGCGAATCTCGGATCTTTCGTAAACCCTTGTGAGAAACGAAAATAAATCTGCTGGACGATCACAGCCAGTTTAAAAATGCCGAAAACGTAGTAGAAGAGAATGCCGTCTGTCTCAAAAGAAGTCTTATTGGAATAGCGTTCTACAATTTCCAGGCGATTCAGATTTCCGGGTAAATTTGTCGGACCCGCTACAAATTGCTGAAGTTCTTCCGGGTCATCTTCCTGAATCCAATAAGCCAATGTTGAACCGAGATCCATTAAAGGATTGCCTAAAGTGCACATTTCCCAGTCCAGAACAGCTAGAATTTTCGTCAAATCGTTCGGATCAAGCACCAGGTTATCGAATTTATAGTCATTATGAAGCAATGTCGATCGGCTGGATTCAGGCATATTTTCTTTGAGCCAGTCTGCTACCTCAATCACTTCAGGGTAATCATCCGTTTTTGCTTTCAGATATCTTTTGGTCCAGCCTCCCACCTGTCTTTCCACATATCCTTCCGGCCTTCCCAGATCTCCCAAACCTATGGATTTGTAATCAAGCAAATGGAGTTTGGTCAGATTGTCGACAGCAGAAATTCCAAGACCCTTTAAAACTTCAGGAGGAATATCTTTGTTTTTGGGATCTTTTTGTCGCAGTATCACGCCTCGACAACGTTCCATCACATAAAAGGGAGAGCCGATCAGGTCTTCATCTTCACAAAAAACCAAAGGCTTGGGTGCCAATTCATAAACCTTGTGAAGTGATGAAAGGACTTTGTATTCCCGACCCATATCATGAGCGGAGGCAACCTTGTTCCCAAAAGGGGGACGACGAAGAACAAGTTCCTTATCTCCCATTTTCAAAAGATAGGTTAAATTGGAAAACCCGCTTGGAAATTGCTCAACCTCCAACGGTTTGGCTGCCCCTTCAATCTGATCCATCAAGTAAGGTTCCAGTTGGGGGATATTGAGTTCTTCCCCTTCCCGAACCGGTTTTGAAGGATCAATTTTATTGAACGTATCTGTCATGATTTATTCTGTTCCTGTAAACAGTCCTGATTTTATCGAAATTTCTTGAGCGCCTGTCGGGCAACAACAGTCTTATGAACTTCGTCAGGACCATCATAAATTCTTGCTCCTCTTTCAAAGCGATAGAAGTAGGAAAGGATTGTATCGTCACTCACTCCTAATCCACCATGAACCTGAACCGCTTTATCAATCACATCCATCATGACGCCGGCTACATAAAACTTGATAGCAGAAATTTCTTCTTTCGCTTCGCGTGCACCGACGTTGTCAATTTTCCAGGCAGCATGAAGAACCATCAATCGTGATGCATTGATATGAGCCCTGCATTCTGCAATCCAGTTTTGAATTGTCTGACGGTTGGCAAGGGGATCGCCGGGAGCCAATTCCCTTTTTAATGCATACTGACACATGAGGTCATGCGAACGCTCGCAGATGCCAATCCATCTCATGCAATGATGGATTCGTCCCGGACCAAGTCGAGCCTG
>JAJRVU010000234.1 GCA_024277145.1 Planctomycetota bacterium | reverse complement strand
CAAGCTTAAAGAAGCTGCATCAAATGCCCATCTTCGCGGTTTTCAACTTTCTGACTGGGGAATCGAAGAATAATATTCGCTTCACGCGCTAAAAACTTCCATTCCCAGCATAAACACTTCATTCTGATCAAGCCCCACTCTGCTTATTCTCTGCTGATCTACTTAACGGACCCCATAACCAGTAGTGTAGGAATCCGCATGCTGAATTGTTATGATGTGGTTTGGCTAGCTCGCATCAGATTTCAAATTCAGACATAAGACACTCATTTATGAATTCCAAAAATGCTCCCACAGTGGTTATTCTCGGTGCAGGAGTCAACGGCAGCGCTGTCGCAAGGGAACTTTTACTCAATGGTATCTCCGTCTGGATCATTGATATTAATGATATGTCGTTCGGGGCCACTTCAAAATCTTCCCGATTAATTCATGGCGGACTCCGCTACCTCGAATATGGTGATTTCCGACTTGTCAGTGAATCGTTAAGAGAACGCAAAGCTCTTCGCAATAATGCTCCTCATCTTGTGGAACCATTGCGGTTATATATCCCGGTGAAAAAACGGTTTTCAGGAATCATCAGTGCAGGTTTAAAATTTTTAGGGGGAAGCCGATTTCGACTTTTTGATTGGATTTTAAACCGAATGGGAAACACCGATCGCGGGCTTTGGCTTGTCCGCGCGGGTCTCTGGTTTTATGACAGCTTTGCATCAAAAGGTGAATTCCTCAAGCATCAGATTTTCAAAGTCGGTTCAAAAGAAGTCCCGACTGTTGATCCAAAACAATACCAATGGCTGTGCGCTTATTCAGACGCTCAAGTTCGGTTCCCGGAACGTTGGATTGTTTCAACCTTTATTGATTGTGAAAAACTGGCAGAAGAAAACGAACTGGAATTTCACCTGCTGACCTATCATCACATCAAGATTGAAAATGACCAGGTTTTGATTTTCGATAATGAAAACACCACTGATGAACCAGTGAAAAGGATTTCGCCTGATTTTCTGATCAATGCAACAGGTGCCTGGGGAGACCTCACGTTAGGAGATTTACATATTCCATCACGAAGACTTTTCGGTGGAACAAAAGGAAGCCATCTTCTGACCAGCCAGAAAAAATTACTCGAAGCAATGAATGGCAAAGGGATTTATGCAGAATCGGATGACGACCGAATGATTTTCATTCTTCCGTTTGGACAAAGTGTTCTTATTGGAACAACTGATGTCCATTTTGATGATCAGCCTGAAAATGCAATTTCGACCGAACAGGAAATCGAATACCTGATTGAACTGGTAAACGAATTATTCCCTGACGTCTTGCTGAAGCGTGATGATATTCAAATGCATTACAGCGGGGTTCGACCGTTACCGCATGCAGTCGGTGGAAAAACTGCTTCCATTTCGCGGGACCATCATATTGAAGAGCATGAATCATCTCCTTTTCCCTGTTACACGTTGGTGGGCGGAAAACTGACAACAGCCCGAGCTTTCGGCGAATTGGTCGCTGATAAAATCTTTAAGACGATTTCATTGAAAAGAACAGCGAAAACGCTTCATCGAAAATATCCGGGGGGAGATAATTATCCAAAAAGTGAAGAAGACAGAAACGACCAAATTAAAGCGATTGCAAATCAATCCGGGTTCTCTGTGAAACAAGTCCGTGCTGTATGGGAATTGGCAGGCACATTAACAAAAGAGATACTCAGCCAGCTGCCTCAGAATAACAATGCATCCCTTCCCGGGATTGATATTCCCGTTGAATATGTAATTTATGTCATTCAGAATGAATGGGTGGCAACTTTGAATGACCTGATTGAACGGCGGTTAATGATTTTATACCATCCGAAATTGAAACGAGACTGCCTGCGAATTCTTGCCTGCATGCTGGTTCAGGAAAACCTTCTTGAAAAAGACCAAATTGAATCAACCGTGAACCATTCAATCAAGCATCTGGAAAAACATTACGGCAAAACCATTCTACCGTGAGCCAATGCTAGAGTCACTCACTGGTATAACCCTGTGATAATTATAATGCCGTTGCAACGTTTTTAGATTCCTTGCTTTTTTTTAATTAATACGCAGGATTCACGTTACCATCATTAAACATAAACAGATTACGAATTATTTCATGATCAACTTCTTTTGAAATAAATCGAACACTACCATCACAGATCGCTGCAATAAACCCATTAGGAAAATGGCCTACTAATCCCTCAAAAGGATATTCCCTCGGAACAAAATCTCCCGGCTTCGTCCAAATCACTGCGTTCTCATCATTTGTATCAACAATCATGATGGTGTTCGATGGACCATCTGTGATATTTTGAAACGTCAAAGCTTCAGCAATCCCCATAATCATTTTCTTTCCAGCTAACCCTTGAAAAGTCGTTTTAAATTCATGGTTGACGTTAGAAACAGGTGAATAGTATTGCTTAGGCATAAGCGGAATCAGCTTCTTGTTATGGTCACTGTCCCACGGTTCATCCAGATGAAATCTCTTGTATAAAGAATTTTCTTCAACAAAGGGAAGGATAGAAACACGCCAACTCAGCAATGGCTTTCCTTCTTTACTGAGAATGGCTCTGGCGGGTAATGTTTTATTCACATCGTAATAATTATGCATCGCTAAAAGAATATGCTTGAATCGGTTGAAAGTAATTCTTCGCTGAGATAGACGGAAAAATTTATTGTTGAGCGTGTTTCCTAATTTCCCGATAACATTCCCTGCAGGTGACTTATGGTCAATACTCAGTTTTAAATGGTTCCCTTCTTGTAATGGAACTAGATATTTTTGCAATAAAAATATCTCTTCTGATCCCTTTGATGATTCACTTAGTACTTGATAAACTTTTTTAATAAAATAGAGGGTTTCACCCGCTGCTTTTTCATTTTTAGATTCAATGACAAGTTCTGTTTTTGTCAGCTTACTATCGATTACAATAGAAATTGATTGAATGCCCTCTGTTAATAATCCTTCCGGGAAGTTCGGAATCTTTCCCGGAATCACAGGAAGTTGTTCTTCAAGTATTCTTTTCTGGAAATGAGTTGGCGAAATAGCGAGTGAAAACAAGGAGCCTTGATTCTTTTTAAGTAGGCTAAGTATGTCTTCCCGATTCTCGCTTTTCAGTTTTACAATATGTTTCTGATCTTTTCTTTTGGATGCGATAACGACATTTCTGTCTTCAGAAATCTGATAAGATGCTATATCTTCTGAAGTTTTTAACATCTGCTTCAAGCTGAGAAAAAACTCACCTTTTTGCAACGTTTGTTTTGTGTTTTTCTTTTGTTGGTCATTTTCTGTAGGAATCACGTAAAATGGAAAACTACGGTTTAAAAATGATGTATCAAAGACCGCGTAGATTTTCTTGATTCCTCCCGATTTGTGTAGGTCATTCAAACGATTTAATAATTCTTTACTCATGCTTTGAGGACGTGTCTCTTTGTTCTTGATAAGTTCTTTAAAATCAACTTCCAACACTGCAATTGTTGTGGATGTCAGGTAAGGCTTAAGCGATTTATAAGAATCCTCAGCTTGCAGCGGAAAGGAATGCAGAACAAAAGCAAATATCATTGTAGAAAATATTGAGAATTTCATCATTTCATCCTAATGAGGGTATAAATTTGATTAATTGATTATTTGGCAATACTAAGTTCATATACACGATTATACGACTGATGGGAATTTGGAATAACCTGTTCGATTTTAAGGGTGGCTTTGACCCCATCACTTTTATAAAGAAAAGGTTTTCCTGTCGCAGGATCAAACGGAAGGAGATTTGAATCCAGTTGATCGAAAGAAGTTGGGAATTTATTGTGCTTGCTAAGATAATCTCTTAGAAGTTCTATCGTGCGAAATTCAGCAATTTTTCGATCCTGATTCAGAGCTGCATAATAGACATAGTAAAAAGTTTCTCCCATGAAATTGGAAAGATCAAATTTTGAATAGGAATGTTGATTCCAATTTTTATTCATCAGACGACTGGTTTGCTTGAGTCGGTTGAGTGCTTTTTTCGGGTTGAGAATAAGTGAACTGGAAACACGATCCTGCATCTCAGTAGCAAATAAATATTCACTAAGAATAACCGCCTGGACCGTTTGCATCTGATTGATGGTTTTTTTCTGGTAGCCATATTTCTCAAGTGTTTTAACACTGTCAGGGTAAACTTTCAAAATCCAAAGTGTTAATTTTGTTCGAATAGTATCATTGCTTAAAATACTCCCTTGATTAAGTTTGTATAAATTCAAATATTCGGTCTCTAACTGTTTCGCTTCCGATCGAGTAAATACTTTTTTATTAATATTTTTAAAAGACGGAACGGCATATAACAGAAATAATTTCTCAAGATCTGCACTGAATCGCAAAGAACCGGTAAATTTTGGAATTTCTGAAAAAGCCCAGTAAAGGTTCGGGCTATCTGGTTGAGTGATAATTTCTTCTAACTGCTTGTGAATTATTGAGAAGACTGCATATCCAATGAGTGAAGAAATAACAGAATTTTTGGAAAGATTTCTACTTAACATAATTCCTGATAAAGCAGTATTGAGTGCATCATCGTATCTTTTTTGCGCGATTTCCCAACGAAGTTTCGATACAAGAAGACGGGCGATCTGTCTCATTTCCTGTAAATCATTAAGGTTGGTTTCGACATGAAAACGTTCATACGGAATTTGCCAGTCACAATGATTGCACCTGGATGCTTTTTCCAGTTCATAGAAAATTTCTTCGAAAGTTAATTGATCAAAAATATTCTTATATTTCTCTTTTCTTAGCTCATCAAGAGAAAGGACTGTCAAATCAACATGTTTCTGATAGCGTTCCTTCGAATTGGTAGTGAATGATAAAATTCTCCGATAATGATTGGATGCATTATCGTTATCAAGTTTGTCCGCAGCGGGCATCAGCCGGTATTTCATCGCAGGGACTGGAAGCGGGGAAGGGTGCAATGTCAGTTTCACAACCACATCATCCGCCTGCACAGAAGAAGTTTGCAAAACCAGCCAACCAATGACCAGAAATTGAATTAATAAAAATGTCGGTTTGTATTTCAGCATAATCCTGTTCCTGAAAAATGAAACTATTCTTTATTAACAATGAATATTGATAACGCGGTTTTACCCACAATGAATATTGTTGTCGTAGGTCAGGCTGTAGCCTGACGAATAATCCTGATTAAATCGTCGAATCCATCAATTCTTCCATAAGCTCTCGATAAGTTTTTGGCTTCCTTTCCTCTTCGTATGCAGGTTTAGAATCTACCGGTTCTTGAAATTGCGGTGGATCAAAAATAATCCCCGTTCTTCCATCACCCAGATACATTTCTCGCAACGCAAGATAAGTTCCCGGCTTAGGCTTGAAACGTGAATAATGGATTCGATGATCACTCCGAACAGAGTCTTCACTCAAGATAAAACTGTTTTCAGATCGAACATTTGAATTTTCGTCTGAAAAAATTATGTTCGCCTCTGGTTTGTCTGAATTATTTTCCAATGAGTTTTTCTCGGAATTCTTTTCGACCATTAGCTCGGATGGTTTCAGGTTTTCGGAATTGACGGGATTCTGCATGATCCATCCGAAGCCGATGAATGTGCACAATGTCATCACTGCAGAATAAGACTGCCAGATACGGAGTTGTTTTTTGGATTGAACATGTTTGATCCCGGAAACCTTTCCTGCACCGGAAGCTTTTCCTGCACGGTAGAAAAGATCATCCCGGTTGATCTGGCTTTGGGAAGGAGAAAGTTTTCCAAGCTCTTCAACCAATTCATTGATTATTTGTTCTTCGTTTTCCATGATAAATCCAATAGATTTTTAAGGGATTTTAATCCCGATTGATAATAGCGATGGGCAGTGCTCGAAGTTGTTCCGGTAATTTCCGCGATCTGTTCAAATGTTAAACCGCCCCAGATGTGGGCAACAATCACTTCCCGTTCTTCTTCCGGAATATTCTGTAACCCTTCTGCAACAGTTTGTGCATCAAGTTGAGAACCCGGATTTTCTTCAAACCACGCACGTGTTTGACTCACGTAAGTTGATTCATGTTTTTTTCTGCTTTGATGGGAACGTCTCCAATTGATCGCACGGTTTCTAACAACGCGATACAACCAGCTAACAGGTTGTCGGGGCAATTGTTCCTGCTTTGCCAGTTCAATGAACGCTTCCTGCACAATATCTTCAGGCGAATCAGACCACTGGATCGCGTACAGTTCCAATCGATCTGCATGCTCATCAAGTAATCTTGAAATGATGGTCGGAGTCACCGAAGACATAAATTTCCGTCTGTTTCAAATAATGTTTTGAGTTTGCTTATACTATTATGACGCTTCCCGGGATTTTTGATCCCGTAAAAACTCTCATTATTTTCATGAATTGCTGAATTAACTGCTTTGTCTGGCAATATGAATTCAAACAGAGAAAACGAGGCCCTGATGAATGAAAAAAGGACGCACTTTATATAAACTCTGGTGATCAGGATTACCCCATCATTTTTAGTGAACTAATTTCCAGATAACCGACATAATATATCTTCAGGAATATAAAAATCATGAAACTCTCTGTCATTAACCCGTACGATCAATCTCTCATTACAGAACTTACTTATGATTCCGATTCAGAAATAGAAACCAAGCTCGCCCTCGCTACCTCCGCATTCCAGCTTTGGCGAAAGGTCCCATTAAATGAACGATCTCGAATAGTGCTTTCTGCATTGAATCAATTAAAAACAGACCGGGAAGAAATTGCCCACGAAGTGACATTACAAATGGGGAAACCTCTTGCCCAGGCGTTAGGAGAATTTGATACGCTGATTGACCGGGGAGAAACTTGTGTTCGCCTGGCCGAAAATGCATTAAGCCCCGATATTCTTCCGGAAAAAGCAGGATTTGTTCGTCGAATAGAACATGAACCCCTCGGCATCATCTTTGATATTGCTGCCTGGAATTACCCTTTAGTTATTCCGATCAATGTGATTGTTCCTGCGTTGCTTGCAGGTAACGTTGTTTTGATAAAACATAGCGCGAAAACTCCCCTGTGTGGAATTCGATTGGCGAAAGCGTTCGGAAATCTGGAAATTCCTAACTTGGTCACAAACATGATTTTGACACATGAACAAACGGAACAAATCATCAAAGATTCCCGAATCAATCATGTCTCTTTTACCGGATCAGTGGGAGGGGGAAGAAAAATATATCAACAGGCTGCTGAAAGTTTGTTGGATGCAGGAATGGAACTCGGGGGAAATGATCCCGCATACATTGCAGAAGATGCAGACCTGGAATTCACTGTTCCCAATATTGTTGATGGAGCCATGTACAATGCAGGTCAATCCTGCTGTGCAGTCGAAAGAGTTTATGTGCATGAAACTCATTATGATCAATTCATTGAACAAGCAGAAAATATTCTCAAAGGTTACCAACTGGGAAACCCTTTAGAAGAAGAAACCGCAATGGGACCACTTGCAAGCAAGAACGCACTTAAGGAATTGGAAGATCAGGTCGCAGACGCAGTGAATAAAGGAGCAAAACTGATTTGTGGAGGAAAACCGGTTGAAGGTCAAAAAGGAAATTTCTTTGAACCCACTTTATTGGTTGATGTTCCGCAGGATTCCATTGTTATGCAGGAAGAAAGTTTCGGGCCAATATTACCGGTTTGCAAGGTTGCAAATGATGATGAAGCGTTAGAAAAAATGAATGATACCCGCTTCGGTTTAACCGCTTCAATCTGGACGGAAAGTAACGAGAAAGCAGAACAATTCGCAAGTGAGTTAAACGCAGGGACTGTTTTCCAGAATCGATGTGACTTTCTGGATCCTGAACTTCCCTGGACAGGGGTCGGAGAAAGTGGATTAGGTTCAACACTTTCCAAATATGGTTTCCTGAACCTGACGCGACGAAAGAGCATTCATTTTCGGGTTGAGCATTAAATTATAAATTCTGTAGAGCAAACAAATAGCTATCACTCCCAAATCAACCAATGTTGAAAAGGTTAAGCAATAAGAGATTCATTCTCTCACGAATTTTTAAATGCCGTTGGTGAAAATCTGGGAATCACTCAGGGAAACTTTTTTCGTTGGAGGCAAGGGCGTAGCACATTCGCAAAGATCAATGATCATTTCTTCTCGTTGAATACGAACGTCTCGCGGTGCTTCGATTCCAATACGAATACGACTGCCACGAGTTTCAAGAATCGTGACCGTAATGTTATCACCTACGTGTATTTTTTCACCGACTTTTCTACTAAGTACCAGCATTCTTTCACTCCTTGAAATTGTTAAGTTGACTGAACCATCAGCCAAGTTGAGATTTTCCAAATCCGCTGGTCCCGCGCTTTTTTAAATCCACCAACGAATTCTATAACTCTAAGCGTAATAGGAAAGCTTTTATTTCATAATTTTTCATAAATTTGGGTAATTAAAGTAGATTTTAATTCTATAAATCCTAGATAATCCAGTCCTTTTTTACAGGTATTTCACCTCCCTAATGTAGTCGTATCAGACAGATTCCTATTGACATAAAATGCGGTAAAGCTCTATATATCAGAGAGTTCTATCCAATTTAAGCACTTTCTTAATTAAAAATAACAAAGCCAAGATATCCACAACTGATAACTTAAACCCTTCTGAGTCAAAAAAGTTCCTGCCGCTAAAAATAATGAGAACATGCAGTTAAGTCCTGAAAAGCAAAAAAAGAAATTGACCCTCTGGGGGGCTTCTCCCCGGATACTCGCTTTGGATAAATTGCGCCCCTCTTTCACAAAACTCGCTGTTCAACTAACAGAAAAAGGAATTAATTCTCCCTCCTTTCGTTGGGCTTCAACAATTGAAGGAGCATTGTCTCTTTTAAGAACGGAACCTGTTGACTGTATTCTTTATGCGGAATCCTCTCAGTTCCTGAAAACTTCGGAATACGGAACACGATTTATCCAGAACATACAAGCGATCAGAACATCCAATCCATCCACTCCTGTTCTTGTTCTTACAAAGCACCTTTCTGAAAAACTTTGGGAAAATGTTTTAAAATATTCGTGCGAAGTTTTCATTTCACCTCAACCTTGGAGCTCCCCTTCACTTTATGGGTTCATGGATAATTCCATTCGAAATTCATTTATCAAAAAAGAACATTCTCGTTTAACCGCAGAAATAAATCAGCAACTACAAACTGAAAAAGATGAAGCAGATCGGCTGTTAGTCCAGCAACGGTCCATTGTTGCTGAAATTGAAAGAGTCACTTCAGAAAAACCGGCAGATCTGATGGGGGCCAGCCAATTGGAGAAAATATCCCGAGACACTTTTTCTGCCAAATCACATCTTCGAATTCAGAATAGAAATAATGGAGAGCTCGAAACCCGTTATGCAGAAATTCTTCGATCTTATGTTGTCATCGGATCTGAAAACCTGACGCAGGAAATTACGGGCATTGCTCAACAATTGTTCGATTCCGGATTAACCGTCAGGGAAGCATTTAAAATGCATTTGGATCAGGTTGATCAACTTGTTTCAGGATTGGGAAAGAAAAGCTCCCGGCAGGTGATCGCTCGCTCTGATTTACTCGCAATGGAATTGATGATCCACCTTTGTGATCTCTATCGAAAATAGAACCTGAACTCCTTCGAATATTTATTAAGACTTTACAGGTTCACTTAACTCAACAACATGACCATCCGGGTCATTCACAAATCCCTGTAGCGCTCCATCAGGACGATCTTTAGGCTTTTTGAGAATCGGAACTCCCTGTTCCTCTAAAAATTGAAACGCTTCTTTTACATTGTCAGACAGAAAAGCTAAGTGATGGGCACGCGTATTATTATTTCTTTCCGGGTTATGAACACCTGATTCCCCAGATTCATCATTTTCAAGAATCAGGTGAATAAAAGTGTTCCCTGCTTGAAACCATTTTCCGGGAAAAGTGAATGCAGGACGAGCCATCTCTTCCATCCCCAATAGATCGCAATAAAACTGTCTGCTGATTTCCAGATCTTTCACGACCAAAGTGATGTGATCAATCTGTTTAACCTGGATTGGTGAAGGATGGTTGCTACTCACAAGGACATTCTTTCTTGAAATTAAGTAACCGGATATACTTTTAATAGAGATTTATAAACAGAATTTTCACTGCTTGATTTTTCATTATCTTTTTAAAAAATCTGTGCCCATCTGTGTGAATCTGTGGTTCCCTCTTACTTTTGTCAGGCGTCATGAACCGCTAAGATCGGTTCACCAATTTCCCAATGGGATCCATCACGAATAACTTGACGGTAAAGGGTGTCTCGCTCAACAGGTTCACGTCCTGCTTCACGGATAAGCCGATGAAGTTTTTCAACGGTCAAACCTTCGGGAGTTTTCGCTCCTGCATCATGATAAATCAATTCATGAACGACTGTTCCATCAATATCATCTGCGCCAAAACTTAAAGCAACCTGCGCGGTCTTTTCCCCGAGCATAATCCAGTAAGCTTTAATATGATCAAAGTTATCAAGCATTAATCGGGAAATCGCCATCACCCTTAAATCCATTAACCCGGTGGGCTTGATGATGTCAGACATATTGGAATTTTCAGGATGGAATGCAAGTGGAATAAATGTTTGAAATCCGCCCGTTTCATCCTGTAATTCTCTTAACTGGCAAAGATGGTCAATTCGATGCTTCGCTTTTTCGACATGACCATACAGCATTGTTGCGTTGGACCGTAACCCGAGTGAATGAACTTCACGATGAATATCAAACCAGCTTTGGGAATCTGCTTTATGTTCACAGATCTCATCACGAACTTCCGGATCAAAAATTTCAGCACCTCCACCCGGAAGTGATCCCAGCCCCGCTTCAATCATTTGTTCCAAAACCCACCGATAAGGTTTTTTTGTAAGGT
>JAJRVU010000233.1 GCA_024277145.1 Planctomycetota bacterium | reverse complement strand
TTCCCTGTACTTAAAAAAGATAAAACTGGAACGTTGTATCAAATAGGGTTTATTACGGGTGGAAAGCAGGGAGGAAGTGATCAGTATGGAAAATCCTTGACTTCAGGACAAAAAAAACAAATTCAAGATAAAATAACGTCCGTGAATGTAATCATTGTTATGGATGCCACAGCGTCAATGAAGAGTTATATCAAAGAAACCAAAAAGAAGGCGACAGAAATTGTTGAAGAAATTGAAACGGGATTAAATATCAAAGAACTTCGATCAGGAAAAGATATTAAGTTAAAGGTTCAGTTTGGGCTGGTTGCTTTTCGTGACAAGGGAGATGAGTTTGATATCAAGACATTTGTTCCTCTTACCGTAGAGCGAGAAAAAATTACAGATCAACTCAAAACGTTAAGTGCAGCAGGAGGAGGGGATATACCCGAAATGGTTGTTGATGCCATCAAGCAGGGACTCGATGAAACTAATGATGAACGTGGGGCATTAAATTTAATCATTTTGATTGGTGATGGGCACCCAAAAAAACTAAAAGAGGAGATACTGGTTGAACTCGGAAAGGAAGCTAAAGGACGATATACCCAGATTCACGCCCTCGTCTGTGGAAACAATGCTGAAGCCCAAAAATCATTTGAAATGATCGCCAAATCAAGTGGTGGAAGTTTGCATCAAATTGGTGAAGCAAGTGACCTTGCAAAGCAAATCATCGAGAATGTCAAAAAACGCTTGATATTTTTGCCGCTCGAAAAAAAGCTTGTCGAAAAATCTGCTAATGACAAAATATCGGTTGAAAAGGCAGCCAAGAGTCTTCAAATGGACAAATATAGACAGCGAATTATGAAAGGTTTCCTGATGTCAAGAGGATCAGATGTATCAGGTCAAGGAGGATTTCGTACTGGATGGGTGCACGTTCGCCCTGGTCGAAATACGCGATTCAAACTTCGTTTATTTTACCCACGATGGAAATTGGCAACAAAGCTATCTCAAATGCTTGATTTGTCAGATAAAACAAAACTGAGGTCTAAACCCAAAACTGCGGTTGCTTTAATTGATAGCTTGTTGGGATTCACTGCTGGAGATAAGGCGAGTGTTGGAAGAGAAAAAGAAGGGCGTACTGCGAAAGAACGCGGGAAAAATGTGCCTGAATTAACAACAGGAATAAAAAAAGGTGCCTCGGGTGCACTTGAACATAGTGATCTGTATCGTAAAAAATTCCTCAAACTCCTTAAATTTTACCAGACGGAAAATAACTGGAATGACGAACATACCTGGGTTCCTTTTGAGTTGTTGCCATGATCTGGTTCTTAACACTTCTATTCCATTCCGTTACTTCCGAGCAATCTGATGCCAGACTCTCTGATTCGATTTCGATCTGTTGTATTCACATGCCTTCTATTTTTCTCAAGTTGTTCCGATGATTTCAAAACATCTGCTGCAGAACTGATTACGATTACCAGCAGTGATGGCACACAAATAGAATTTGATCCCGATCATTTACCTGATTTAGACCAACTCAGAAGAACAATGAGAAAAGAAGGTGCAACTCATACAGAAATTGATCAGGCACAACTATTTCTGAGAGCAGGAAAATCAGTCAATTTCAAAGAATTAGATCAAGCATTGATCCAATTTATTTCCCGCAATGGAAGCTCTGAAATGACGATACAAACAAAAGGAAATATAGCACGTGGAATAGGAAATGTGTTGCTCTCTGGGAAAAAACCTCGCAAAGTCTTTTCCAAATATAAAGATAGCGACATCTATGACCGTCACGGAGTTGTCCAAAAGACGCAGATGGAGAGAGGGACCATTTACTTTGTTTTTGAAGATGATGGGACTCGCTTACAAATAGGAAGTTTGATGGCTGACGATCTGGCTTCTGGATGGGTTTATCAACGAGATTGTTATTTATGGGAAAATCGAAAACTGATCTACCCCGTTGAAAGAGAGTCATTTGCAAAGACATTCCTTAGTACAACTCAATCTGAAAAATTACCCGGATATAACCCGAATAAGATGATTCCCTGGCCTGTTCTTTATGAAGATTCCTTCACGCGAATTGTTTTGGCTGATCTTCGTGAAATTGGAGGGACGATCACTCTTATCCAACTCAACAAGACAATTAAAGTTGATTATTATACTGCTATAAGTGGTGATGAAATAAGGCACCTTACCAACAAATTTGTCAAGATGGAAGCGTTCCTCCGAAATCTGGAAGCGACAAGAATTGATACGACTAAGTGTTGTAATGCCTTTAAAAAACTGATTAAACAACCAAAGGTAGAATTTTTTGTGAACTATGAAACAATCCGTAAAATAGTGCAATCTTACCCCAACAAAGGAAAAGTCCGCTTCGATCATGAACAACTGACAAAAACCAGACTGCTCACGGAAATTCGCCCAATGATTGATAAGGCTATTGGTCGTTTAAGGGAAATTGAATTAACGGAAACAACTTACAATAAAGATGCAGACACTTTTATCCTTCCCATGAGTCAATTGGATAAATAGAAACGAGAATCACTATGGTGAAAATTCAGGAAAATGTGCTTTACTCCTTAAAGGAAGTCTCAAAGGTCTATCACTCAACTTCTTCTCGAAAGAGTGGAAAAAGCGGAGACGTTATCGCACTGCGGGGGATTTCTCTTGATATCTATCAGGGAGAATTCCTGTGTATCACTGGACGCTCTGGAGAAGGAAAATCAACATTATTGAATTTACTTGGGACATTAGATCAAGTCACTTCAGGAACAATCATGTATCAGGGAAAAAAACTGAGCGAACATGGATTAGTTGATTTTCGCCGCAAACATGTCGGCTTCATTTTTCAAATGTTTAATCTCCTGCCTCAGAGAACTGCGTTACAAAACGTGATGATGGGACTGACAACAATTGGTACATCTCGGTCAGTTGCAAGAAAATCGAGTATCAAGTGGTTAGATCGCTTAGGACTCAAGCACCGAATGCAGCATAAAGCGAATGAATTGTCAGGAGGGGAGAAACAGCGTGTGGCTATTGCGCGTGCGATGGTCAAAGAACCGGAAGTTCTTCTAGCAGATGAGCCGACTGGGAATCTTGATAAACAAAGTCGCGAATCTGTTTTAGATATCATCCACAAAATCAATCATGAGTTCAATAAAACAGTCATTATGGTAACTCATAATCTGGACGATGCTCAAAAATATGCAGACAGAATTATTCGAATAGACGGTGGTGAGTTGACTCTTTCGCCCCACAAAACAGCAATTTCTCAGGAACAGTGAATCATGCGATTTTTTGAACAAATAATTCTGTCAATACAAGGGCTATTTTCATCGAAATTTTCCCTGATGAGCAACATTGTGGCAACTTTTATTGGACTGACCTTCTTTGGGGCGTTGTTATCACTAACAGTTGGTGTCAGTGAATTTCTGGAACGGTATTATACTCGAACAATGTCTTTAACAACCTTGCTTGTTTATCAGAACGTTGAATTTGAGGATGCAGAACCCTTTAGTAAAGAGTATCGAGAAAAACTCAAAGAACAACAGGGTGTTCAGCAAGTTCTTTACCATGACCTTGGATTTGCAGACCTTTCAGTTGTGCAAGGTCGCTCTGATACGGTTGCCATCAGACCGGGAGTTCAGGAAGATCCTGAAATCAGTCGTTTGCAGATAATCGCAGGAACCAACCTCACAACTCCAGAAACCCCTTTGAAGCCAGAACTGGTGATTTCTCTGAATCGTGCAAATAGACTCTCTGATTTAGCCCCAGAAGAACTGATTGGAAAGGAGATTGCTATTGATATTGATCGCAGCATCTCTTTTGAATCAGAAAATGAAAATGAAACACTTTACGGCAAGGTTGTCGGTATTGTGAATGAAACACCTGATGATGCTGTTTACATGGACTATCGTTCTTTAATAACAATTCTGGCTTGGAAAAGAATGCGGTTAAAAAACAAGTTCACTCATCTCACATTGAGTCAAACTTGGGAGTCCATTCAAGCTGAAGTAGAAAGTGACAGTATCGTTTATCCCAACTTGAGGTTGCATGTTTCAGACATCAACACAATCGTCAAATACAGCCATTTTTACCGTAGAGAGGGGTTACAAGTTGACACAGTGATAGATGATGTCGCTGCCATTCGAGAATTGAGAAAGTTTGCTATGATTGTTGGAGCCACGATTGGTCTGATCACTCTTATCGCAGCAGGCTGTAGCATTTTCAACACTGTTCTTGCTTCCGTTGAACGTCGAACTAAAGAAATTGGACTTCTGCGTGCATTGGGGGCTTCGACATATAATATTATGATGATGTTTCTACTGGAAGGAGTCATTGTTGCTTCCATTGGAAGTTTGATTGCTTGCGGAGTTTTGTACTCTGGAACGGAGACATTTAATGAATGGTTAATATCCCGTTTGGCGAGTAATGAAGA
>JAJRVU010000232.1 GCA_024277145.1 Planctomycetota bacterium | reverse complement strand
TCACATTGATTATTCCATAGATACCAAAGAACAAAATCCATTTTATAAAACCAGTAATGTGAAAAACCAGTTCCTTTGTGTTGGTCAAGAACATCATGTTGAATATCAATAGAATGCCAGTGATTCTCCATGAATTTCCGAGTTCTTTTGATCAAGCTTTCAGCCGTATCAGAACACAAAAGATGTGCTTCAAGGTAGCGCAGATACTCGTAATAGTCCTCAACATCCCCTTGATGGGTGTGCATGTAACATAACAAGGGTGTCAGCCAATAGTGCGTGGTAATTTCCTGAGAATGATACAACATACTTTGCAGCAATGAAAAACCGCGATGAGCATCAGGTTCCCAGTGACGAACAAGGCGTTTTTTATTGTTTTCACCTTCACTAATACCGAGCTTTTGAATCAAATGGAGTTCTTCATTGTCATGATTGATCCATTTGATAATCTGCTTGTCAAACAAATAGCGAATTTCCCAGAGCAGCTTGATAAATGATTTAACATTTTCATCACTCTTTTTCCCATTGTGAACAGAAAAAAAGAAATCATCGAAATACTGCAGAAGTTTCTGGTCTTGAATATTCGGTAAATCATCAAGTTTCTCTTTTTGAAGCCATATTCTCAGCACATGCTGTAATAGCAGTGGAAAGCCAATAATGCTTCGTATTGAGTCTGTTGTATTGTCAGCCGTGTCTTTTGTATTTTTTTGATTTTTAATTGGTTCGTCAGGGCGAAGTATTCTGTCCAGAGACCACTTTTGATCACTTTCAACATTATTTTGGCGCTTATCTTTCAGTATGTTTATTATATTTTCGCTATTACTCAGCGCTTCATTCTCATGATCGTTTGTATTTGTTCCGAAAAGCGCGGCAACCTCATTGGCCGATAGAAATAAATTAGCAGCCAATCCTTTTTCAACAAAGCTGTTCATGTCTGCACAGGCATTCCATAAACCTGCATAAACCTGACGGTCTTGCTCGTTGCTGAGTTTCTCGAGCATCCGCGCCTTGAGAATCTCATGATGTTGTAACTGCATACCACGATTGTTGATCACCTCGAACAATTTGTTCAGATCTGTTTTCTGAGGTACGCGCGTTATCACTAATCTGACCTTGTCAGCGATAAATTTTGACAAGCCTGCACGATCATTTTCTGAATATTCTGTCAGAAACGCCTCTACAGTAGCAATTGCTTCGGCCATGGCTGCAGGAGGTTTATCTGTAGAACGCCGACTTTGCCCTTCTAACAGCCCGGTTAAATAAATGTTCGCTTCATCCCGGATGTCAAAATGAATTCGTGGCTGTGATTTATTTTCAACAGTAAGAAAGTTTTGCAAATTTCCGCGCAGCACACTACCGAACATCCATAAGGTGGTAAAACGCTGTTGTCCGTCGATGAGTTCGTAATGTATTTTTTCGTTATTGTCTTTTTGCTCCATGACCAATGTGTTACCGAGATAAAAAACGTCTTCGTTTCTCTTATAGGCATTGGTGATGTCACTCAGCAGTGTTTTTACCTGATCTGTTCCCCAGACATAGAGTCTCTGGTAGATGGGAACAACAAAACGACGGTCTGGAGAGTCTTTCAATATTTCGCTGATTGAATAATCTATGGATTTAATCTGCCCTTTATTGTATATCTGCTGTGCTTGAATCATTATGATGCATCATCCTTGTTCTTTGTATTCTGTTAATTTTTCGTTTATCCAGTTTTTCTTGTTCGTCAATTGTGATGTTTTGGAAGTATTGTCATTTTTCTTACCATAATAAGTAATCATCGCCTTTATATAACAACCTTTCACCCCATTGCCTGTTTCAATGTCTATCTCAGCGTTTTTCAAATAGTATTCATCTGATTTGCCATAATTCTGCAGATGACTGATCACCTGATCAGGGAGATAGGCGTTCGCAATAACGTCCAGTAGATTCAAATCATGGTCTGTCAATAATTTCATCACAGTTTGCTGTACTACTCTGCCTTGCTTGATACGGAGTGTGCCCAGTACGTATTCCAGCCACAAACCAAATTCAAACAGCTTGTTTTCGCCGAACCGGTCGTAAAACATCAACGCGGCGAGTATAAAGAACTCCTGAAAATAGGAGGAATTATTCTTCACAAGAGCGTTATACAATTTACGGAACTCGTTCAGTTCATTTGTCTTTGTTTCTTTCAGCATCAGAATTTGTGATAGTGATGCATACTTGTCCACATAGAGAAAAAATCCGATGCCTTTATAAACAGGCTGGCGGATGCTAAAAGGCAATTCTGCCGGATCATCACTCAAACCCCAGGATTTACCATGAATTTGATGGTTCCCGTCTGGCTCCAAAGTCAGCGTTGACGCAAGGCAGTTATTGCTGAAACAGAACAGTGGAACAGTCGCGTTGTCATCAGTTTCTCGACTCATCGTTTGAAATTCATCAAGCAACGCATCGTGATTAACCCGATTCACTTGCTTTCCAGTCCACCTGCGGGCCCGCCAGAGATATTGGCTGAACAGTAAAGGTAAAAAATGTGACCCACGTGGAAAAACATTCGACAGTAGCTGAACAGATTCCCAACGTTTGGCGCACAGTGTTTGCAGCGCGACTTTCTGTTTACCGCCCACTGCACGCAAGTGGTAAGCCTTGAGCAAATCAGTTGCCTCAAGACGCACGCCACGATTGTTCTGGGTATCAAAAAAAGTAAAGGCAAGATCAATTTGAGTGACACGGATAACGGTAAAAACGATCTGGCTAAAAATTTTATTATCGAGTTTCTTTTGGTTATTTAAAATTTCAAATAAACCTTTGGCTTGACGAATTAATTTAGACGATTCAGGTGAATAAGTCAACGCGTGATTTTCAGGCAAATTTCCGTTTATCTGGTTATACAATACACATAAAGCAGTGATGCGTTGTTGACCATCGATAACGAATTGCTTTAAACCTTTTTCATCCGAATCTTTATTACCGTGAATCAGGATTGTGCCCATGTAATAGGAGCCTGTTTCAGAGATTTTGCTAAATTCCACCAGATCATCAAATAGCTGCCTGATTTTATTGTCGTTCCAAACAAAATCTCTTTGGTAAGTATCAAGAGCCAGTGGAGGAGTTGAATTGAACAACTGATTAAAGGTTTCACTGGCAACTTGAATCAGATTTTTCTTGTTTTCCGTACTTATAGATGCGCTCTCATCGGAATTGCTGTCTTCTATGTCATTGCTTTCGAACATGATGCTCTTGTATTGTAAATTAATAGAGTCTTAATGTGCCTGAGTATGCATTACAGTCATGAATAACACAGCCCGGCCATACTCTGCCGTCTAATTACTATATGAGTGTAGCAGGGGATGTTGTGTTTTCAAGCTATATCAACAACCATGCATACATTGACAGATCTGTTAAGCATTGCTGATCATCGATGATGAATTGTGTTGATCAATCTTCATTACTTGTATACATCACATCATCAAATTTACTGTCTACAGCGTCATTGTTCTCAAATATAGTAGCAATAATTCTGACCCCGGATTTATAGAGCCTTAAAATACCTGCGCATGTATTAACTCACTGGTAGTGTGTTAAACCTGTGTAACACTTTCTCGACAGATGCGTTTCGTACCTCAGCACATCCTATTCCTTTTAAAAATCAGTCGGGTGTGCAATACGATGGAATATAGAGTGTCTCGGTTGGTAACATGTTTAATCACATACCCTTTAGTATATTTTGAAATGCAAAAGGAGTACAAAGTTGAAATTTAAAGAAAAATTTAATCGTTTCTATTCAGAAACACTTGAAAGTAATGATTATCTGAAAATAGAAATCTTAAAAAATTGTTTTGTTTATCAGATATTTGCCAGAAACGCTTATATTGGCGTATGGATAGAAACAGAAAAATCATTCATGATTTCTAGATATAAAGTAGGTTGCAATCCTTATATTTCGTTCGAATATCATTGGGATGCCTATATCGAAGACATATTTATTTCTGGCGTGGAAAAACAATTCAAGGGTACATCAAAGCCACTCAAGCTCATTGAGGAATTTCCGTTTGACTTAAAAGAGAAGTACTCAGTTAAAGAGACACAAATTATTCTGAACTATCTAAATAAAACAGAAGAGAATAACCCTGTTGTTGAAGGGTTTAATTCCTTAAAAGATAGGAAGGACGCAGCGATCAGGTACGAGAAGAAGTTATTAGGTGAGTTATTTTCTGATGCGCAATTATTCAGGATGATAAAAAGCGACCACCAATACAAAAAGTTTGCAATGGAGTTACTAAAAAAACGCGGATATGCTGTGAATCTTCCTCGGAAAGTGTAGGTATACTAAAAAAAATAAGGGGACGCTACCCTTTTTTATCGCGTATCCGTATTTGATAGGCGTTAATTCTAGAATTAGAATGGTTAACAAGCCTAACACGCATATCCAGCCGACCGTAGGAAGCGCAGTTTGTTTTAAAAGGTTAGTTTTTATCAAAAATCAGTACGTTGTTGAGGTTCATTGTTTACCTTCCTACATCGGCTGATATAATCGTTGGCTATCTGCATGTTCAGCGTAACCCTGTAGAGCCAAGCTGTTTGGCAAAATGGGCAGTACCGATTTACCGAGCAAGTTCTGGGGACACAATTCTTAATTGATGCTATGCTCTTTTCATGGCAAGGCTGGCAAGAGTCGTATTACCGGGTTATCCGCATCACATCACGCAGCGTGGCAATCGAGGTCAGAATGTTTTTTTCGGAGAAGATGACTATGAAATGTATTTATCACTGTTGAAGACATGGTGTGGTAAGGAAGGGATCGAGGTTTGGGCCTATTGCCTGATGACGAACCATGTCCACTTGATCGTCAAGCCGGACAAGGATTCCAAACTGAGCCGGGCCATTGGAGAAATCCATCGGCGCTACACGCGGCTGAACAACTTCCGGGAAAATTGGCGAGGCTATCTGTGGCAGGGGCGATTTGCATCTTACCCGATGAACGAGACTTGGTTATTGCGAGCAGTGGCTTATGTTGAATTGAATCCGGTCAAGGCCGGAATGGTAAAGTTCGCTTGGGACTATCCATGGAGCAGTGTGCATACGCATATATCGGGGCGAGACGAAAAGGGCATCGTGGAAATTGCCCCATTGTTGTCGCTGATCGGAGAGTGGCGAGCCTATCTGGATGAAATGCAGCCAAAGGATATGCCGGATTTTGAGCGGCACGAACGAACCGGGCGTCCACTGGGAGATGATGGATTTGTGCAATTGGCGGAAAAGCTGCTTGGGCGAGATGACTTACGGAAGAAAAAACCGGGGCCAAAGACGGATAGTTAAGTATTGTGTCCCCCCAGAATTTATGTCCAGAATTTACTGAAGCCTTCATCTTCTGCAATTTGGTCAGCGGGGAGTGATTGAATCTTCTCAATTAATGCTCGTACGCTGCGCATCGGTGATGCCATAACTGCACCCTCTTTTTTGCGTTGGCACGTTGCCGGTTGAATTACTTAATCAAATAAAGTCGATATAACGTTTAAGCACCGAACAAGTTTGCGGTAATTGTTGTTTTTGCAAGATGACAAGAAACTCTTCTCGTGATTTTGGTGGATGTTTTAAAGCTGCACGCTGTTGTTTTATTGCAGCACAAACACGGGTTGGTGACAAATCAAGTTGATAACAAATAAAATCATCCGGGTGAATCACTTCTACCGCATACTGCTGAAGCGCTGATTCTGGAAAGTCTTTTTGATTAAAGGTAACAATAGCATCTGCATTACAACGAATCGCGGCAGCAAGCACATGTCTGTCATTTGAGTC
>JAJRVU010000231.1 GCA_024277145.1 Planctomycetota bacterium | reverse complement strand
TCCATTCTAACCCATTGTTACCACGAACTAAATACCCCATTTTAACATAGTTAGCTAATCGGAATGATTGGTAAAGTCGGCAACTTCTACCAGAATTTTAGTAAGAGCTAGTGACCATGACAAGATACTCACACGGAATGACTGGTAAATCTTTAATATCACGTTTTGAAACGGATATATAAAGCTCGACTGGACACTGGCGTGGAATAACAAGTTATAATTAACGGAAAAAAACTTTCGGACACTCACTATGGAATCCTCTTTATATACAGAATCAGCCGGTCGCGCATTGCACAGAATGCAGCTAATTGCAGAGCGTTACAACTCTCCTGAAATTCATCCTCTTCATTTATTTCTTGCGCTGATGTCGGAAGAATCGCGTGCGACTGAACTGCTGGCGAAAGCGGGTTTAGATGAAATGAATGTGGAAAAGGAATTTTCCGTTTCAATTTCAGAACTGCAAAAATCTATTTCTCAGAACGATCCCGAGCAAATCAACATACCTCAGTCAGATGCAATCAAACAAATAGTAAATGAAGCAATCCTGTTTGCGAATGAATCCAGCCGACACGTTGAAGTGGGCAGTGAGCATTTACTTTGGGGTTTATCCAGGGTGAATTCCCGGATCGAGAGATATCTGTCGGACTATTCCATTGAGCCGGAAAAACTTCGTGAGTCTGTCCATCAAGTGACAGGCGTTTCATTTGAACCCCTTGAGTCTGATGAGCAACTGCGGTTTCCAGAGGTGACTCCAAAGGAAGAAACAGGGTTTTTACGTATTATTGATGCAAGCGCCAATCGAGCCAGGGAAGGCTTGAGAGTTTTAGAAGACTTTGTTCGCTTCATCATGGATGATCGATTCCTGAGTTCATCTCTTAAAGAATGTCGGCATTCCCTTGCAGAAATTTTCAAAATGTTTCCTTCGCTTCAGGTGACTTCATCCCGTGACACCGTGACAGATGTCGGAACGGAAATCACCACAGCAACCGAAAAAAGTCGCCAATCATCGCTTGATATTATCCGGGCGAATTTTAAAAGAGTTCAGGAAGCAGTTCGATCTCTGGAAGAATATTCCAAAATACTGGAACCGGAAAGTTCAGGGCAATTTGAAAAAATCCGCTATCAACTTTATACCGTAGAAAAAGCAGTTGAAAATTCAATCTCTTCTTCAGAACAACTAAAAGATTGTTTTCTTTATCTTCTGGTTTCTGAGAACCTGTGCCATCATGGTTCCGGCCCTGCAATTCGTGAATCTATTACTCACGGTGTTGATATTATTCAGGTTCGTGAAAAGGAAATGAATGACCGTCAATTGATCGAACACGGTTTGAGGGTTCGGGAATGGACTGCAGAGACTGGGGTGTTATTGATTATGAATGATCGGCCAGATATTGCTTCTGCAGTGGGAGCGGATGGCGTTCATCTTGGACAGGACGACATGACCGTTTCCCAAGCCCGAAAAATTATGGGAACAAAATCGATCATTGGACTGTCAACGCACACGATCGAACAAGCCAGGCAGGCGGTTATTGACGGGGCAGACTATATTGGAGTGGGACCAACATTTCCAAGCAAAACCAAGCAGTTTGATGAATTTGCAGGCTTGGATTTCATCAAGCAGGTTTCTGAAGAGATTCGTATTCCCTGGTTTGCTATCGGCGGGATTGATCAGGAGAATCTTAATCAGGTCATGGAGTCTGGTGCAGATAGAATTGCAGTCAGCAGTGCTATTTGCGGTTCTGCAACCCCTGCAAAACAAGCTTCGAGCTTAAAAGCTCAATTGACATCTCCGTAGGTATTTCATAAAAGGAATGACCACTGAACAGGGAGATTGGCCAATAATAATTCGTGTTAAAAAGCCAAAAAAGAGGATGTTTTTTCATTTATCTTTGGCTAGATGCTTTCAGATTGTCTATGATGAGTGAGAAGGGTGAAATTGATTTTACCTTTGATTATTTTTTAAATATCTCTATCTTGCCCTGTGAGTTTCTGCAGAGTGGAAAAGATAACAATTCTTGATTCCTTTTTTTACCTCATAATTATTGAGGAGGTTTACCGTGATTCGTTCCATCAAACGTGCATTTACATTAATTGAATTACTCGTTGTGATTGCTATCATTGCGATATTGATTGCACTTTTATTACCTGCCATCCAGGAAGCCCGGGAAGCAGCCCGAAGGACTCAATGTCTTAACCACTTGAAACAGTTGGGACTTGCTTTACACAATTACCATGATGTCCATCTGGTTTTTCCTTCAGGTCAGATTGCTACAATTTTTCTTCCACTGAATGGGGGCACACCAACCGATCGACGATACGCAGACCCAATTGAAGCAGTTGAAGAAGATGTCTTCACCCAGAACCTTAACTACCACGGTACAAGCTGGATCCTTCAAATTTTACCATTTATTGAACAGGACGATCTGTACGATGATTGGAATTTTGCTTTGAACGTGATTGATAATGGTGATCCCTTACTTAATTTTGAGCAGCCTCCTTTAACGGATATCCCGCCTCTCTATTGTCCATCTCGAAGATCACACATGGCAGTCGAACAATTTAATTTTGTCCGGAGGATAGATACAATAGATGTAAATCTTCCCATTGATGCAAATCGTCCTGTCTGGAATAAGGGGGGCAACGACTACGGTGCATGTATTGGTTCTGGAGCAGGATGGGGAATTGATACATCTGTTACCCATCGAGGAACGTACTCCCTGACAACTCAGCAACTTGCAGATATTCCGGATCCTGCGTTTATTCCCGGATTCACATTGCTTCCTCACTCATTTGATCTGGGCATGTTTTATGTGAATAGTCGAACGAATATTGCAGGTGTGGCAGATGGAACATCGAATGTGATTATGATTGGCGAATTGCAACGATTGAACCCGATTGACCAGACACTCATTCTCCCTAATAATATTAATATGCAGCAAAGCAGTGATGGTTGGGCCTGGGGTGGTCCGGCAACACTTTTCAGTTGTCGGCTTGGAATGAACAACAGGTTTCATTTTGACAGCCCGGGAAGTGCTCATACAGGGAATATTGTCCAATTTTGCTTTGCAGATGGTCGAGCACGTCCGTTAAGTGGAAGTATTAATTTAGAAACTTTCCAGAATCTTGGAAATAAGAACAATTCTATTACTGTGTCAGAGTTTTAGAATTGACGCTGTTCACATTGACGCTGTTCACATTGACGTTGTTCAAATTGACGTTGTTCAAATTGACGTTGTTCAAATTGACGCTGAAACTTGGGGATTTTTATTAAGCAATTTGATTAATACTGGTATTCGGTTGCAGATTTTACGTTTTTTAATTGGCCATAAATCATAGGCAGATATTTTTTATAGTGAGTGGGTTTTTCGATGACAGTCCGATTTGCGTGCAGATGTGGCAAAAAGATGAAAGCATCGGATGCGAAAATCGGTACCAAAATTCTGTGCCCGGAATGTGGCAGCCCGATAAAAGTTCCCGAATCAAGCACCGCCAAAAAAGAATCCATCGGATCAGCAGGTGCTGCAGCTTCTGAATTAGCTGGAAATCTTCTACGCGGTTCCGGTTCCAGTAAGACTCCTGACTCTTCATTCAGCACACAAAACAACCAAATCTCATTTGATACACCTGAAAAAAAAACCAAGAGATCTTTTGATTTCTGGGGAACTTTTAATGATCTTTCCTCAACATTTATACCAATTATCGCTGCAATAATGATTCTTGTTGGTGGAACTTACTGGCTCTCATCTTCGATGATGAGGAAAAAGTTCTATGTTCCTGAACTGGCTCCTGTTCATGGGGTAATCAAGCTTGATAAAAAGCCCCTTGCAAATGCTTTTGTTTATTTTATAGCAAAGAAAGCAACGAAAGGGAGTAAAATTGGAACTGCAATGGGCAAGACAGACGACAATGGGCATTATGAATTGAGATATCTTACTGATGAGTATCCCGGCGGGGTGGTTGGGCTGAATAAAGTCAGAATACAGGCAGCAGATTCCAACGGGAGATCAATAATAGCGACTGAATATGCAGGAAGAACAACGCTGAGTGCAGATGTTATCAGCGGTAAAAATAATGAATTCAATTTTGACCTGAAACCGAGAGAATAAAAAGCGATTTATTCTTTAATTTTCTTTTTGGGCTGCTTAATCATTTTTCCTCTTAATCTCATTTTTGGTTTGCCATCAATTGATTTCTTTCTTCTTGGCTCAGGGTTAAATGACCTGCTATTTTCATTTCTATTCTCGATTTTTGCGGGGACACTTTTCTTTATTTTTTCTGGAACACCAGGGTTCAACCTTGGGTTTAAACCAGGGTTTTTAAGATTCACTCTTTTATTTTTTGCAGACCACGCCTGCATCACGACATTCAATTCCAATATCATTCCATAGCGATTAATTGTCATTTTCACTTTTTCACCTGGTTTGCTTTTTGCAATGAGATCAGTTAGTGCCGTAAAGCTTGGAGTTTCTTTTCCATTATATTTTAAAATGATATCATCCCTTCGGATTCCTGCATTGAATGCAGAGCTTCCCGGATCAACCTGCATGACCCTGCAATCGCCAACTTCGGGACAGGAAATCCCCAATTTGCATCGCCCTCGGTAAATCACTCTCAAATCAGGAAGTTTAGCTTCGAGTATCTGGAAATCTTTCTCATCCAAGCCGTTTCCATCAACGCTGTAAAGATTAATGAGATTCCTGAGTCTGCCGATGTATCGAAGTCCTTTTTCTCCACCTTTCCATTTTTCGGTCAGGTCCAGCCTCTCAATTTTTGCTGAAGGAGCCCCTGTTGAATTCTGGTTGAACCTTGAACCTTTTCCTCTTTTTGTAATTTGCCCGCCGAGAGAAATAATTTTGCTGATTGCACGGATTTCAATGGCATTAATATTTCGATTCCAGATTTGTATTGACGGATAAATCAGTGCCCCATTTTTTGATTCCAGAAAATTCTCCATTGCAACGACAGCAGGCTCAGAATAATTCACCTTTGAGTTTCGCAGATGATGCTCCATGATAAGGAGTATTCTGGAAGAGAGCTCCAGGCTCGCTTCGTGAGCTGCTTTTTCCAGAAGAGGAATGGATTGACTATCTGCTTTTAATAACTTCTCGTGTGCTAATTTTCTTTTCTGGTAATTATCATGATCGAGATCCGAAAGCAGTTTTTTAATGTAAGCAGAATATTCCGAACTGACCGAATTCTCTTTCCCATGAATTTTAACCTCTGCGTTTTCCTTTGCGCAGAGTTCTTCCGCACAAAAGGATGTCAGTACAATTCCTGCACTTAATAACATTAAGAAGAGATAGTTAATCAGTTTTCTCATCAATTATTTGCCAGTTGCCAATTTTTTCATTTTACCGGGAAAATCGGTGGTGACCCCTTCAATTCCGATTTCCACGCAATTCTTAACATCTTGTTCAGAATTTACAGTCCAGACATAAATTCCGAGTTTCGCTTTTTTGATCTCATCAATAGCCTGTTGATTCAAAACAGGGCAGTACATCAAATCAACCCCATCCACTTTTGCTTTGACTGCCTTTTCAATAATCGAACTCAGCTCTGGTTCCCAGATTTTTGTTTCTTTATTCTTCCTGAAACCAGCGATAAAATAAGTTTCCAATTCAGGCATCATTTTTTTGGATTCTCTCACAACATCAATTGAGAATGAAATGATGGCTGTCTGTTCCGGTTTTTTCCCTGCTTCTTTTAATTCTTCTTTTAATTGTGGAAGGATTTCCACACCACATTTAATTTCGATAAAAAGCCTTTTTCCTTCGGGGATGGTGGCCAGAACTTCTTTGAGAGTTGGTATCTTTTCGCCTGCGTACTTAATATTTTTCCATGAACCAGCATCCAGCTTTTTCAGTTCGCTCAATGTTTGCTCAACGATGGGTTTATCAACACCCCCTGCAGTTCGTTTTGTTGTTCCATCATGAAAAGCAACAATTTGGTGATCTTTGGTGAGGTAAATATCAATTTCGACAGCATCTGCATTTCGTTGCCAGGCGAGGTTCACTGAAGCGAGTGTGTTTTCCGGAGCCTCCCCGGAAGCACCTCGATGCCCAATAATTTCCACTGCAACAATTGGCTGAACGAAAAGTGCACAGACTGTGAATGATAATGTCAGGATAAGGACTTCGAGTTTCATAGAGGGTAATTCCTAATAATGAATCTGTGATTTGTTAATTCGATTGTTTATTAATCATAAGGGTATCAGGATCCATAATACATCATTGAATCAGCAATTGTCATATTGAATGCCCTGAAAGGGTAATGAATGAACACTTGTCAGGTCAATGTTTCTCAAATGGTCAAGACAGTATATTTTAGGATTGAATCTACTGGAATTCTATAAATTCACATGAATAGTTGATACGCTGGTGTTCTTTAATAGGTATTTCAATTAATGGCTAGAAAATAATCCTGGTTAACTTATAGAAGGTAGACATGCGATCACACTTTAACATGATAAGAACAACTGCTGTCCGTTCCCGAATGGTCCCCCTGATTCTTTGTCTTTGCTATCTTTTATCAACCCCTGTTTTATACGGGTTTGGTAAAAATGGAAATCAGGGACTCGGTGGCATAAGAATCAATTCGTTCTTCAACGATGAGCGAACTTTTTATTCCACGGAAAATGGGTTGCCTGATAATGATACCCAGGCGGTCACTGTGACTCAAAAGGGAACTGTTTATGCGGGAACCAAAAAAGGTCTTGCACAATTGAAAGATGGAAAATTTCTTCTGATCCCAGGAGTGACTTCTTCAATCACTCAATTGGTTTCTTCGGGAGAAGACGTTTACTTCAGTAATGGGAATGAAGTAAGCCAGTTAGAAAAAGGCCAGGTTTCTAAATTGTTTGCTTTTTCTGATTTGGGAAACGATAAAAATTCTGTTTACTCTTTAAAGTTCGACCAGAAACTCGGATTGCTGATCGGAACTTCACATGGTCTGTTTCAATGGAATGGAACGGAACTGATTTCAGGACTCAACCATGATTCTCATTTACGCTCTAATCCGATTCATGATATTTCTGTAAGCAGTGCAGGTGAAATTGCATTGGGAACTGATCGAGGATTAATCACAATCAGTCCTGATAAAAAATTCAGGGTGATTTATCCGTCAGATAAAAATTACAGTTGGTCTTTAAAAAATGTTCGTGGTGTTTCTTATGATTCCAAAGGACGGCTCTGGTTTGCAAGCCAACATGGGGTTGGTGTACGAGAAGGAAAAAACTGGACAATCTACACAGGCAAAGAAGGGCTTCCTTATAACGACCTGACAGCGTTGGTTACAACTGGTGATGGAATGGTCTGGTTTGGAACAAAAATTGGCGCGATCCGGCTGGAAAATAAACGTTGGCATTTTCGCCAGGGTTTAAGATGGCTACCTGCTGATCATGTTCGTGATATTGCAGTTGGAAATTCTGGTGATGCCTGGTTTGCAACGGAAAAAGGAATTGGGGTAATTCGTCGGCGAAAACTGACTTTATCAGAAAAAGCAAAATATTTTGAAGATGAGATTGATCGACATCATCGAAGAACACCTTACGGATATGTTTTGGAAGCGACCCTGACAAACCCGGGAGACAAATCGGAATCAACTCGCCACGACAGTGACAACGATGGGTTATGGACTTCCATGTATGGAGCTGCAGAATGTTTTGCCTATGCAGCCACGAAGGATCCCAAGGCCAAAGAACGAGCCAATAAAGTAATGAAAGCGATTGGCTTTCTAAGTGAGGTTACCCAGGGGGGAGAGCATCCTGCCCCTTATGGTTTTCCAGCCCGAACTATTTTACCTGTGAGCGGAAGAAACCCGAATGACCATGATAATCGGGCCCATGACGAAAAACGAAGAAAAGAAGAAGACCCCTTATGGAAAGTTCTTGTTCCCCGTTGGCCTGTCAGTGCAGATGGAAAATGGTACTGGAAAACAGATACCAGTTCTGATGAACTTGATGGTCACTATTTTTTCTATGGTCTTTATCATGACCTTGTTGCAGAAACTCCGCAGGAAAAAGAATACATCAAAAAAGTAACTGCTCGTGTGACAGACCATTTGATCAAGCATAATTTTAGTCTGGTTGATCATGATGGAAAGCCGACGCGATGGGCAAGATTTGGCCCGAAGGAATTAAATACCGGACTCGAATATGCGCCCGGTCTTCGTGGCTTGAATTCGATAGCCCTGCTTTCTTATATCAAGGTGGCATTCCATGTGACCGGGGATCAGAAATATCAGGATGCTTACATGCATTTGATTAAAGACCATCAATATGACACAAACACCCATTATCCAAAATGGCAGGTTGGACCCGGAACAGGCAATCAGTCCGATGATGAAATGGCATTCATGTGTTTCTACGGTCTTTTCAACTATGAGACAGACCCAATTTTAAGAAAACATTTTTTGTACGGATTTGTTCCCTACTGGAAACTGGAAGAGCCTGAACTTTGTCCGTTATTCAATTATTCTTTTGCAGCCTGCTTTGATGGACTTGATATAATAAAAATGAAAACTCCCCAATCCTGCCTGGATGATGCTCTTTCAACATTGGTGGATTTTCCATTAGATCGAATTCATTGGGGATATAAAAACAGTCATCGAAATGATCTGGTCAAGCTTTGGGTTGCTTTCCCACGATTTGCCAACTGGAAACATCCCCGCGGTCACAAACCTGAAGGAAAAGTCATTCCGATTAATGAAAGGTTCGTCAATCACTGGAATAATGAAAACTGGCGACTGGATGATGGGGGAAACCCAAAAAACCTCAGTTGTGGAACATCGTTCCTGCTTCCGTACTACATGGGCTTGTATCATGGATTTATTATTGATGAATCAATCAACAAGAAAAAATAGCAGGTTTTCTTGCATCCTTGAAGCGTGATAAAGATCTCATTATATAGTGAATTCACCCGTAGGATATCGTTTCAGGACTGCAGAAATAGTCTCTCTTTAGTGCTATTCAAAAAGAAACATTTTGTATCGAGGCTAAATCCGGTATGATACTAGAGTTCAAAAATTAACAGAGGCTATTATTACGTGAAATGAATCAGACGTGAGTGAGAAATCAGACATTAATGATCATGCTGAATCTTCTGATGTGGGATTGGAAAAGCCAGATCCCACCAGGAAGAAATCTTTGAAAAAATCATTACCTTCAAGGAAAAAGCGGGAATTTATTGATTTTTCCGGAAAGGTTTTTGATGAATTCCATCTGATCCGACTCATCGGGCATGGTGCGATGTCAGAGGTGTATCTTGCAGAGCAGACAACTCTCCACCGAAAAGTAGCCATCAAAATTCTTCGTTCGGAATTACTTGCAGAAACGGCTCACCTGGATCGGTTCAAACAGGAAGCAAGGGCTTCGGCTTCATTGACTCATCCGAATATTGTTCAGGTTTATTCGACAGGGGAATCAGATGGTTACTATTACATTGCCCAGGAATATATCAATGGAATTAACCTCAAGGAGCATCTTGAGAAAAACGGTCCTGTTTCCGTGCCGATGGCTATTCATATAATCAAACAGGTTGCCCTTGCACTGCAAGCTGCAGGAAATGCAAAGATAGTTCATCGCGATATCAAGCCGGATAACATCATGATTTCCTCAAATGGGGATGTTAAAGTGGCTGATTTTGGGTTAGCCCTGTTAACCGAACCGGGTAAAAGAGTGAATGTCACACAGGTCGGCGTGACGGTGGGAACACCCCGTTACATGAGCCCCGAGCAGCTTCATGGAAAAAAGCTGGACCAAAGAAGTGATATTTATTCGTTTGGAGTCACTGCTTACCAAATGCTTGCAGGCAAACCCCCTTTTCGAGGCGGGACTGCACTTACGGTGGCTGTTCAACATATCAATGAAGAAGCAGAACCACTTGCATCGCATCGGCCTGACCTGCTTCCTGCAGTCTGCGAACTCGTTCACAAAATGATTCGAAAAAAACCGACTGAACGTTATTCCAATGGGAAAGAAATTATAGACGACCTTAAAAAAATTATCCGTGCATTAAAAGAAGGAGACGATGCTGCTGTTGAACTGACCCTGACAGAATTCCCAGTTGTAGAAGATCTAACGACCGACGTTCGAAAACCTTTCAGCCAGCAATTGATGAGTATAATATTGTTGAAACAGGGATTCAAAAAATATCTGGCATTATTGGTTTTGTTATTAGTTGTCTCATTTGGAATCAGCTGGACATTCAGGACAAATCCATTTCGTGTTCCTGCCAGAATTGAGAACAATGAAGACCCGATCAGTGAGCTTTACGCTGAAGCGATCTCTGAACGGAATGACGAAAATCTCTGGCTGAAGACCTTGAAGCAATGTGACAAGCCTGAAAATTCTAATTACAAGCCTAAAGTTTATGAGCACCTGACACGGATGTATATTGATAGTGGTCGGTTTTCAGAAGCAAAAGATGCCTGTGAGAAATGGATTGATCTGGAACAGAATAAAGCTCGCGGTAACCTTCTTCTTGCACTTATTGCCCATCTGGAAAACAAGCCGGATCAATCAAAGCTGATTCTGGAAAGAGAAGTCATCCCTTATCAAAAGTCACTCGATCGATTTTACAGGAATCTTCTTAATCAACTCACTAAGAAAAAATAGGAACCAATAGAATTTACAGGAACCCTTGCAGTGCTCTTGCGAGCTTTAAATATCCTGTAATAATTTACAACTGGCACGCTCGTTGGCGTGCAGTTCAAACTGGACAGCAGGATTTTTATCTGTAGTTGGCGTAATAGTATGGAACAACTTCCTCTGGGGAAAACCGGAATTCACCTCTCTCCCATCGGCTTTGGTGCTTTCAAAATCGGCCGAAATGAAAAAATCAAATACCCTTCCAGTTATGATCTACCCGATGCCAAAGAAGTTGATCAGCTACTCAATGCCGTTGTTGATATGGGAATTAACTACATCGATACCGCGCCTGCTTATGGAATAAGTGAAGAGCGAATTGGCCATTCTCTTTCTCATCGAAGAAATGAATTTGTTCTTTCAACAAAAGTCGGTGAGGATTTTGAAAATGGAAATTCCATTTATGATTTCTCTTCTCAATCAGTTCAAACGAGTCTGGAACAAAGTCTAAAACGGTTGAAAACAGATCACCTTGATATGGTCCTGATTCATTCCAATGGCGAAGATGAGAAAATCCTGAACGAAACCGATGTGGTTGATGCTTTAGTCCGTTTTCGTGATTCAGGAAAAACAAAAGCAATTGGCTTATCAGGAACATCACCTGAAGGTGTGGAAAGTTCTCTGGAATGGGCTGATCTATATATGCTGGAATATCATTTGCAGGACCGATCAATGGGACCAGCCATTCAAAAAGCTCACGACGCAGGGAAGGGGATCGTCATTAAAAAAGGACTTGCCTCGGGTTATCTTAATTCTGAGGAGGCAATTGAGTTCATTTTTAGAAATCAAGCCATCAGCAGTCTTGTAGTAGGCAGTTTGAATGTGGATCATTTGAAACAGAATCTGGAATTAGCAGAACAGTTGTAACTCTCATTTAAAGAGAGAAGCATTTTTCATCCCGAATTATATTCAGAATGTGTTAGGAATAATTTCCTTTCCTGTCATAATATTTTGTTAAGAAAAAAATTTACTACTGAAACTTATTACTGACATGAATTTGGGGTTTTGAAAATGAAAATGTTTGCGTTGACCTGCAGCCAATGCCATGCACCCCTGGATTTTCCTGCGGAATCAAAAAACATCAAATGTGAATACTGTGGAACAGCGATTCACATCTCAACGCCATCAGAAAACGTGAAAAGCGAAAACAAACCTGTTGATGAATCTGAGGAAATCAAATCGGTTCGACAGGAAATTGATAAACTGGATAGAGAATGGGAACAATTCCGATCACAATTTTTAACTAAAGGTGAAGATGGCGAGTATGAAGTACCCGATCAAAAAGCTATACTTCATACAATGGTGGGAATGAAATATATCGGAATAGTTATTGCCGGTTTTGTTATGGTTGGATTCTTTTCAACTTTCAGCAGCATTTTTTTCTCTCACAGACCTTCCTTTTCTCATCCCTCTCCACTTTTTTTCTTTTCGCCTATTTTAATTTTTCTTGTGATGGCCGCGATAATGTTTGGTTACTGGAATCTTTCGCGAAAAAAAATGTTTGCCTCTGTTTATGAGGTAAGTTTAGCTAACTACAAAAGACTCCGAAAACAGTTAGTCAACAAGCTAAATCGTTTGAAAGCGGGTGATTAACCATTCCCATTGAACCTGATTAAATAGCCATAATGAACATCATCCGAATTCAATCCATCTTCAAAAAACTGCAAATTGTGTAAAAACTGAGTTTGTAAGAAGTGGCTGGATTCGTCATAATATAACGCTGACGGGCCAATGTCGTTCTACAAATATCTCTAAATCCAATCGGTTAATAAATAAGGTTTTGAATTTTTCGGAGTCACACGTATGTCGACACCCGTTCCCACATCTGATCTGGAATCTTCCAGAAAGAAACGCCGTCCGAACCGCTCCGTGAAAGAGTCGGCAGCAAAAAAAGCGGCTGCAAAGAATAAAATTCTCCTGGGTGAATTTGAAATCAGGAAACGCCTGGGCAAAGGTGGAATGGGAGAAGTCTTTCTCGCTTCTCAAACCAGTCTTCAAAGAGCCGTTGCACTAAAAGTTCTTTCTAAAGAACTGACAAACGTTCCGATGTGCGTGGATCGGTTTATCCATGAAGCCCGTTCGATGGCCAAACTTGATCATCCGAATATTGTCACTGTTTATGCAGTCGGGTCTGATAAAGGTCGTCATTATGTAGCGATTGAATATATCAATGGTCGATCTGTGCAGGACTGGATGGATGAAAAAGGTGCGTTGGAAGTTTCCGATGCTGTATTTATCATCAAGCATTGTTTATACGGATTAAATCATGCCCACGAAAAGAATTTGATTCATCGAGATATCAAGCCTGATAATATTCTGATTACAAATAAAGGAAGTGCAAAACTGGCCGACTTTGGTTTGGCAAAAGCGCTTGATGAAGATGTTTCCATGACCCAATCCGGGCATGGTTTGGGGACGCCGATCTACATGCCTCCCGAGCAGGAAAGAAATGCAAAACATGCTGACAAACGTAGTGATCTTTATGCAATGGGCGCAACTTTATACCACATGCTGACAAATCAAATTCCATTTCTGGGCGAAACCGCTGCAGAAATTTCCATCGCAAAAGAAAAAGGGAATTTCAAATCATCTCGCTTGATCAATTCCAAAATTAACAACACCTCAAATAATTAAAGCTCTTAAGGGAGGGACGCTTGATCCAAAAGCTCAAGTGAAAAAGAATCCCAAGCAGGAATTTCTTCCATTAGCGCAGTTTGCTGAATTTGAATCAATTGTGCAGGCAAGGC
>JAJRVU010000230.1 GCA_024277145.1 Planctomycetota bacterium | reverse complement strand
GAAAAAAATTAAATTTAATCTCTTTTATATCTTGGGCAGGGTCAAAGAAATCATGTTTTGACTGGAAAATTCTTTTCTAATAAGAAACCTGCAATTAGAATGGTTTCCCGGTCTTTGAAAGAAGTAAACACCTCCCTGACGAATACCGGATCGCACACACGGTTAAAAATGGGACAATCGAATGATCTCTCTAACTTGAATAGTTTTTGCTAATAAATTAGTCTTTAAGGAGTACTGCAAGACCACCAGAAAACGATTCAGTATTAGAGTCGTTCTGTTGCTGGTAACAATATTGATTTCAGATAAATTTCATCATGATTCGGGCCAAACATAATGATCTTTTCACCAGACGATTCAAGTCAAAGATTTCCGTACGATAAGAATCATTCCGCAAAGAGATTAAGGGATGCTTTTACCATCATTGAACTGCTGGTAGTCATTGCCATCATTGCTTTACTGATTGCGTTACTGCTTCCTGCTGTTCAACAGGCTCGTGAAGCTGCCCGTCGCACTCAATGCGTTAATAATTTGAAACAAATGGGAATTGCACTACATAACTACCATGTCTCTCATAAGACCTTTCCACCTGGATGGATTGAGATTTCGGGCAAAGTGCCAGCACAAAATGGTTTTAGCTGGGCAGCTTTGATTCTTGCAGAACTTGATGAAGGCCCTTTATATAACCAAATTCGTTTTGACAAATCAATCTTTCTTGAACCTGACCGCGATCCTTCAACACCTGAAATTGAGAATAATGAAACTCTGGTGGCCAATCAACTGGTTCCTGTTTTTCGATGTCCCTCTGACGTAGGTCCCAGAAATCATGATTATATGGGATCAAGTGAATGGCCGATCATGATACGTAATATGGCGACGACAAGTTATGTTGGCTGTTTTGGAGCAGGAGTGATTCCTGATAATGGTACGAACACTGGATTTGGCGGAGGCATATTTAGTCGTAACAGTTCTGTGCGGATGAAAGATATCACCGATGGCAAATCAAAAACCTTTATTGTCTGTGAGAGGCGCTGGACAGGATTTTTCACTCCTGAAATTCCCAAGTTTGGGGATGCTTATTGGGCAGGGACTCCCGGTAACTGGATCATGGATATTTTAGGAACAGCAGGAGTTAATATGAATTCCGAACATTCGGCGAAATTCAGTAGTGAGCACCCCGGTGGTGCTTTCTTTCTTTTTGTGGATGGTCACGTTCAATTTATTGATGAAAACGTGGAATCGAATCCCGGAGAAACTTCTGGACCCAATATGGGAATATACCAGAGATTGGCTAACTACTCCGATGGACAATCTATAGACGATTATTAATTCTGGTTTCCTGCAATCTTAAAGAATTTCAAATGGTAGACCCGTTTCATGAGATCAACAGAGATGCAGACTGCGAAGAAATGGCTGTTTCTTCCTATGTCTTAAAATCCATTCAATCAGAAACGTCCTTCATATTAAAACATGGCCTTAATCTGGTTGGGCGAAATCGAAGCAAATGTCGACTTGTTCTTGAGCATTCCTCTGTCTCCCGAATTCATTGTGCTTTCTATTGGTCTCATCAGCATTTTTTCATTTGTGACCTGGGGAGTAGAAATGGAGTTTATGTGAATCAAAAAAGAATCCGTTTGAAAAAATTAGAACCGGGTGACAAAATACACATTGGAAGAATTGAATTTCAATTTGTGAAAAGCATGAATGCTGAGAGTCATCCTGAACTTGATAACTCTGAATCCCTGACGACCATTGACCCTGATACGGATACCGAACTCAATATGGATCAGACGAAACAATTTGAGCCGGATGATCTCAATATTAAAATGGAAACATTACCAGATCTTCTTGATGATGATATTGAGTCTGATCAACTTGATTCTCGACCAAAACAAAAAACGGGTTTCTTAAAAAGGCATAAAACCACACTTCCTGAAGAGAATGAATCTCGGATCAAAATTAACATCTCACCATTAAAGTTCCAGAATCTCAGAAAAAGCATTCTATTGAAGCGTGTTATTCTTCTTGTTGCATCAGTTGTAGTATTGTGGGGAATAAGCAGATTCCTTGATACAGGACCTTCTTCAACAGAAATTTATCAGACTCTGAGTTTAAAATTGGAAGAGATTCAGTCCTACCGTGAAAAAGGAGCCAAATCCTCAGAATGGGTTGCTCTGGCAAATCAGTACGATACCGAATTCCAACCGATCATCCACTCTCTCGAAAAAAAAGCCAATGTAAAAAATCGAATTGAACAGGAGTTGCTCCGTGCTGCACGTGACTGCCTGCCGAAGATGTATTTGAAGTCTCGCCAAGATGTTTGCTGGCATGAACTACGATTTGAAGAACATCTGGAAAACGTGAGAATGCTTCTGGACAATAAAATGATGGAAGAAAAGAATATCGATTCTCAATACCCCACAAAACCGGGAAGATATTGATTCACTTTCCAAAACAGACTAGTCTATTTATTGATTACCGTGGATAGTAAATCACGAATACGTTTGAGGGTGCGACGAACAGTTCGTTCGGAACGATCTATGTGGCCGTAGGCAGAGCACCACGGGTTTACCCGTGGGTGAATGAACCCGACGGTGGTATACTTTG
>JAJRVU010000229.1 GCA_024277145.1 Planctomycetota bacterium | reverse complement strand
GATATTCCCGAGGCGATTCGCAGAAACGATGAGAAAAAGCATGGGCTCCTTTACCTGGCACATTCTCATATCGATACAATGTGGACCAAACAAGGAATTCCGTTGACTCGTCTGGAATGGAAAGAAAATGAAGATGGCTCACTTGAAATGGAAAGAACCTTGCCAAATCAGGTTGTTTTTGGAACAAAAGTATTTCCGGGCGTGAATGAATTGAAAATGCAAATGTGGCTGAAGAATGGTTCCAAAGAAACGCTAAGTAATTTGAGAGTTCAAAATTGTATCATGTTAAAAGGGGCACCTGACTTTTGCTTTAAGAAAAAAAAGGATGGAAATATCGTGCTTGAAAAACCGTTTGTTGCCCGCCGATCGAATTCCGGTCAACAATGGATTATCACAGCCTGGACCCCCTGCATGAAAGTCTGGGAAAATCCACCCTGCCCCTGTCTGCATTCTGATCCACAGTTTCCTGATTGCCCGCCGGGCGAATCGCGAGAATTGAAGGGATGGTTTTCGTTTTATGAAGGCGATAACGTGAAAAAAGAAATTGCAAGAATCCAATCACTCGGCTGGTTGCAGAAATGATGATTCAGTATTGAATCCGTTCTGCTTTCTTTGAGCTATCCATTATAGTATTTGAAGAAACAATACGTCATAGATGAAAATCCAGTGATGATGGAACAGGAAAGTATGAGCATCAACCAGTTTTTACGTGATAAATAGATCCCCCCAATAATCAAGATTACTGTTGAAGTGGCGCCTACTATTTTGCCAATCAAATCATTGGGAGGCGCGATATTTCCCAGAACCGGACGCAAAATAAGTTCCACAATAATTCCTATGCTCATTCCCGGAAGAAATATCGTCGAAGAAAGATTCACTGAATTTGGAATGACATCATAACTCATTGGAGCAAGCCAGTATGCTGAGACTAATATGGCTGATATCACAATGATTAAAGGTGGTTGCTTTTTTTTCACTGAACTGCCCTTAATATTAAAGACTCGAGATATTTCGAATTGATAATAAAGACGGCATGGCTGGTAGGATATCACACAGAAATCTGATAAATTCACAATTTTAGTAAAATTGCTCGAATGACAGAATCGCTTCGGTCAGGATCTCAGGTGTGCCCATTTCTGGCGATGATGCAAAAAGTTGCTCAGTGCTCGCTCCAGTGATTCATCTGTCCGCATGAGAGATATATCAATTCCCATTTTATGAACACGATCATGAATTTGAGAGGTGAATTGCCTGAATTCTTCAAGATAAGCTTCTCTTAAAGATTTTGGATCAGCGAGATATTCAGGAAGCCCTTCCAATCCTTGAAACAGTGTGGAATCCTGAAACGGGAAATCTTCTTCTGCAGGATCAATGATTTGTAAAACGCTGACATCATGTTTGTGATGATGGAGATGCTTCAATCCGGAAACCATGCTGTCAAGATTATCAAACAGATCACTGAGAATGATCACAAGGCTTCGTTTTTGAATTCGTTGAGCGATTTTATGAAAAATTCGACCTGAATCCGTTCTGTTTTCGGGCTTGGAATCTTCCAGTATCTGGTAAATCAACTGGAGTTGAGAGGGATTGCTTGAAGGAGGAAGTATCTGCTTGATTTGAGAGTCATAGGTGATCAGCCCGATGGCATCTCGTTGCTGGATGACGAGATAACTTAAAGCTGCTGCAATCAGGAGTGCATAATCAAATTTACTGACACCTTGCTGTTCCGATTGATATCGCATTGATTCGCTGGTATCGAGAATCAGGTAACAGGCAAAATTGGTCTCTTCTTCATATTGTTTAAGGTAAATTCGGTCCGTTTTCCCATAAACTTTCCAGTCAACATATCTTAAATCATCGCCCGGCACATATTCACGGTGTTGCGCAAATTCCACAGAAAATCCGTGGTAAGGACTTCGGTGAAGACCAGCGAGATATCCTTCCACAATCCTGCGAGCCTGAAGATCCAGCCCGTTCAGCTTCGCGACAGTTTCAGGATTTAAATAGTTTGGAGTTTTTTCCACGTTCATTCTGTTTGCTACCAGGATATTCCGAAGCCGTTTCGATTAATTGATTAATGATTGAATCCGGCGTGATTCCTTCTGCTTCAGCATTAAAATTCAGCATAATGCGATGCCGTAATGCAGGGAGCGCAACTGCCTGAATGTCTTCTATTCCCACAAAAGTTCGTCCTTGCAGGATGGCTCTCGCTTTTGCCCCTAAAACAATCTGCTGACCTGCCCGTGGACCTGCTCCCCATTTAATATAATCGTTGATAAATTTGGGAGTGTCATTCATGCCGGGGCGAGTTAAACGGGAAAGGTGCAATGCATATTGAATCACGTGATCAGCAATAGGAACTCGCCTGACAAGTTCCTGTAACTCTTTTACTTCCTGGAAGGAGAGGACACTGTTGATTTCAGGGTGATGATTCGACGTCGTCTGGCGAATCATTTCAAATTCTTCTTCTTCATCAGGATAATCAATCAGGATCTGGAACATGAATCGGTCGAGTTGAGCTTCAGGAAGTGGATAAGTTCCTTCCTGTTCAATGGGGTTCTGAGTTGCCAGAATAAAGAAGACATCTGACAACGAATGTTGAACTCCCCCGACGGTCACCTGATGTTCCTGCATTGCTTCCAGGAGTGCAGCTTGAGTTTTAGGTGGTGTTCTGTTGATTTCATCTGCAAGTATAACATTGGAAAAAATCGGACCTGCCAAAAACTTGAATTCTCTTTCTCCTGTTTCTGCAGATTGCTGGATCACTTCCGTCCCTGTAATATCCGAAGGCATTAAATCTGGTGTGAATTGAATTCGGTTAAATTTAAGATTGAGAGTTTCCGCAAGCGAACGAACCATTAATGTTTTTGCCAGTCCGGGGACACCTACCAACAGGCAATGCCCACCAGCAAGAAGAGTAATGATTAACTCTTCAATCACTTTTTTTTGACCGATCACTGACTTGCCAATCTCTTGTTTAAGAGATTCGTACGAGCAAGCCAGCTTTTCAGCCAAGTTAACATCGTTGTCGGATTCGGTTTTATTCGCTTCAATTTGTGACACGCTATTTTGACTCCTCAAGCGTTACAAGCTTCTATTCCAGGGCTGAAAAATTAATCATCCAGACTGTTTCAGCGACAATCAACTTCTTAGATATTCATCATCCTGTGAAAGTAGAGTAATTGTCAACACCCCAGATGAGAAAGAATTTTATGTCTTAACCAGAAACACAGAATAATCGATAAGTTTTAACGATAATTCAGGTAAATCAGATGCTTCACAGAAGTTATGATTCAAACCTGCATCAAAAAGAATGTTTTTAATAGTCAGATTGTTATGAATTCTATGGATGGTTGTCCACTATGTTTAGAAATAATTTTGACGGCACCCCAATCTCGCTTTACAATAACGGGCTATTGAAGAAACGAACCAGAAGCATTTAAATTTCACCTCATACTGAATTCTCATTTCAACTGCTTCACATTGGATTAATCCCGTTTCATTATTTTAGTCTTCAACATGCATGTCAAGATTTGTTAGTTTCATATCGTTAGTAAAGAAAACAGATCATCAAAGAAGTTAGAACTGATTCGTTGTTCGTTAGGAGGGTTGATCGAAAATTCTGAAGTTCATTTTGAGATGGCTTTATCTGAAATTATTTAATCCAGGTGCTGAGGGCAAATGGAGTTTTCTATTAAGATCAGGAGTATGAATGATGCATAATTTAAGCGATGAAGGTAAACGGAATGCCCTGCTAATTAAAAACTATTCCGCTTTAAAACACATTCTTTTAGGTGATCTGAGAGATCTTCTGGAAGAGCCGGCTGATGAGTTCACAAGCAAGTGGATGAAGGTTGTGCTTGATGGATTGCTCGACACGCTTCCAAGAGAATTTGAACTGCAGTGTGATGGAGGATATCTTGCAGATATCATTGAAATGTTCCCCAACTGGTCAGGGGATGTTGATCTGCTTTATACCGAGTACGAAGAACTGCAGAATAAATTAATGGAATTACGAAGTCGTTTAAATCATAACGATGGTGTTTTGAAACTTGCTAATGAAGTTCAATTGGATCTGACTGACTGGATGAATCAGTTGAATGCCCACGTCAGACATGAACGTCGTTTGGTTCAGGTGGCTTATTCCTATGACGTTGGTGCATGTGATTGAAGCGTTTACTGCTTTTCGTGGTTGTAGTTAATAATCGAATCAACTGACTTTGTAGGGTCTGCTTTGCAGACCATCAATCAAGATTAAGCGTTACAAATTCGGTCTGCATAGTAGCGTCAATGCTCTAAACACGTTGATTATGCAGCGTTTCCGTATTCATCTTCATAGTAATATTCGTCGTTGTTATCGTCTTCATCATTGTGATTCCGGTCATTTCCAAAATTTTCCCGGCCTTCAATAATGGAAGCGGCATCGAATCTTTTGCCGAAGTATTTTTCCTGGGCGAGTGGATCATGCAGGACTGTTTCCGCATCTCCACTGACAAGAACTTTACCAGCACAAATAATATAACTGCGGTCAGTAATAGAAAGAGTTTCTCGTTCACGATGATCTGTCAGAAGTATGGATATTCCACTTTTGCAGAGGTCAGAAATAATATCCTGAATGCTGTGAATGGTGACCGGATCAATACCTGTAAAAGGTTCATCTAGCAGAATTAAATCTGGTTTACTTGCAAGACACCGCGCAATTTCAAGCCGTCTTCGTTCCCCACCGGAGAGAGTTGATGCAATTTGCTTTCGTTTATCATCAAGTCCGAATTGTTCAAGAAGCCGATCTGTTTCGTCGAGTCGTTCTCTTCGGGGAATATTCAGGTATTCAAGAATCGCAATGATGTTTTTTTCAACGGAGAGTTTGACAAAAATACTGTCATCCTGTGGAAGGTATCCCATTCCATTTCGCGCCCGGACATACATAGGCCAGTTGGTGACATTTTCACCATTTAAAAAGACCTCTCCCTCAGTTGGTGCGATCAGTCCGCAGGCAACCCTGAATGTTGTCGATTTTCCTGCCCCGTTTGGTCCGAGAAGTCCGACAATTTCCCCGGGATCAACGTAAAAATCAATTCCATCAACTGCTCTTTTACCGCCGGGATAGTCTTTCACCAGACTTTTGCATTCAAGCAAATGCATTTGACTCTGTCCTCCATGACAATTTCAAAATAATTGGAGTCTCCGACTCCAGAAGGGACATATAATAGGTTTCAGGGATAAGTTCTTGCAATGGGAATTCAGCGAATTCTTCTCATCCGCTTGATTTGAGGATAAAAAGGAGCACTGTAGTTAGGATAGGGTGGGTCTGCAGACTTATTCGGAGCAACCTTGTGATTCCAGAAGGAATATCCCTTCCCGTCATTCATGAAAGGAACTCCATGTGGCCAGTAGACATAAAACGCTTTTCCAATGAGCGCATCCCTTGGGACAGCATGCCTGCGTTCTGCTCCCCGGTTATTTCCCCAAAGTCGACTATCCTGACTTCTGGGGGAATTGTCCCCCATGACAAAAAATTCGTCGTCATTCAGTTTTTCAAAAATAGCAGGACCATTTGATGATTCTTCATATTTTTTAGACCAATTTGCAGGATCAATCAGCAATGATTTTAATTCACCCGGATTATTCGATTCCGGATAATGCCTTTCCCGATAACTGAAGTTGTTGGATGTTCCTTTCTCCAGTCGCTCTGAACGGTAATAAATATCACGATAAAGAGAGAGATGAGCAATTTTTGCTTCGACATTTTTGGCAGCAATTCCAACCGGGATCAAGTCAGAATCCTGCGCCTGAACTAATGAAGGAGCATGGTAATTTACATCCTGTCCCAGATTAATCAGCTTCCCATTAACCCATAAACATAAACGTTGATCCACATTAGCGAATGTAATCTGGTAAGTTCCTGCGCCAGAGATGGTTGTGCTCCCCTTGCCCAATTCTCTTTTTTCATCATCTGCAAGCATTTTATCAATCAGGAAAACAGTTGCTTCCCCAGTTTTAAGATTGATTTCACACTGATATTTTCGGACTCCTGCATTCAAGTCAATGATTGCCTGGCTTGATTCGTTAATTTCACTGACATCAAGTTGGAAATCCACTGTCAGGTCACTGACCCAAAAAATTCCGGTGTCGTAGGAAGTCAAATGAGTTGAGGCTGCGTTGTATCCACAGAAATCTGAAATCAGTTCCGGCTTTGGCAGAGGAAGTGTTTTTGTTTCATCTTCAATGGCATTCCAGACTCTCTGCGAGGGAACGATGTTCTGGTATCGTAGCCATTTTACCTGATCGGAAGAGGCAAGGGAAAATGTTCGTTTTTTGATATCACTCTTCCATCCTTCCGCGTCGTCAATCCAACCAGCAAGTCCTGATTGATCTTCCGATTTTTTAACAGCGGACCATCTTTCTGGCCAGTCACGATCCTGTAAAGCTTTCACAGCGTAATCGTTTTCATAAACAGGCATTTTCAGGAGTAATTGTTTATACGGATTTTCTTTTCTGAGTATTTTCCATTCCCCGGTGTCATCTGTTCGGGCGAAAACATTCCCTCGCTCTATTTTGATGGATTCTCCGGGCAAGCCAACGGCTCGTTTTATGTAATTTGTTTTCGGTTCTTCAGGACATTTAAAAACGATTACATCCCATCGTTGCGGGTCCTGAATTTCAAATGAAAACTTGTTTACAATAATTCGATCACCTGCAAACGGATGGTCTTCTTTAATGTTTTGTCGATATCTGCAACTAGGACAGATGGAATGTTCAATTCGTTGAATCAAGTAACCTGATGAGGTTAATTCATCACTTGCTCCAACTCGATATTGATATCCACACTGATCGCAAGTCGTATCTTTATGGCGACCCATTAAAGTGTAGGCCATTGAGCCGGTTGGAATGACATAAGCTTCAGCTACAAATGCGCGAAACAGGAAGGCCAGAATCAAAGCGACCGCAATGGTTTCGATGATCTCCCGCGGGCCATCCTGATGAGGAGGCTGGTTTGTGTATTTCACTTCTGGGGTATCAACTGGTTGATCCGTTTTTTTTTCGGGCATGAAACTATTAACTTCTTTGAAATTTTAAAACTTATCGTTAAAAAGCGACTGTATGATACTACCTGATATACCGAATTCTTTTAAAGTCCGGCATTCTGATATATGTCTCTTTATTACCAATTTTAAGCCGGGCTGGTTTCGATGGTAAGTGGACGATGAACGGTTTTCCTAAGAAATATTTCTTATGAACTGCTCCGTTGGCCCATCTTCGGCTATCAAAAGAGATGGGACTGTTATCTCCCAGGACATAAAATTCATCTTTTTTGAGTTGGAAAACCTGATTTTGCCCTTTTTCTGTATAATAAACATCTCGATAGATTTTCAGTTGAGAAATATTCCAGACTGAACCGGATGCAGAAATTCGAATGGAACGTGCTTTCGGTGCAGAATTATGTTTTTCCAGTATGGGAAGAAAGATAGGCGAAAAGAGTTCCCTGCCGTTAACTGCAATAATTATCTGGCGGTCAAATAAGCTATATTCAAACTCAAACTGTCCGTTCAACAGAATGTCATCCATCGGAACAGAATCAAGAATTACATGATCAGAGACTGACGTGAAAGTTGCCCTTTTCTCTTTCATGTTCAGGGTGCATTGGTATTGCTCTGCACCGTCTGAAAGTTCAATTGTTATCTGCCCTTCCTTATTTTTGTGTTTAATTTTTGCAGTGAGCATGATATCACGAACCAGATTCGTTTCTTTATTTTCCACCAGTCGGTTATAACCGTAGAAATCCGTGATAGGGTAATAATGTGACTCCTGATAGAGTTGGGAAAAAGCAGCTTCCAATTCTATTCCTGGCCAGTGAGCGAGCAGTTTTTTATAGTTTTGAGGGCTCATAACACCAATACAGATCAGCTTTTTTTTCAAACTATCATAGACCAATTGGTTTTGATGATCTTTATACTTTCCCCAGTTATTTAATACTTCTGGAAGTAATATTTCAGTCCGGTGCTTTCCTCCTGATCGGATCCAGTGGCGGTAAGTGAGCCAGTGTTCTTCAGTTTCTTCCGAAGAAAATTCCTGGGGAGATAACGTGAAACCTTCTTTTGTTTTCGTCCAGGGGGAATTTTCAGAATGGGTGATCCATCGTGGAATTGTTTCGGTGTCTCGGGGTTGGTGATCAAAATCGTAGACGGGAATTCGGACTGCCTTTTGTGTAGACAAGTTTTTACGGACCAGTTTTCCGTCAATCAGGACATCGCCTGCATAGATTTGAACTTTTTCTTTGGGTAAGCCAATGACTCTTTTGACATAAGCTTCTGTTGGTTTTTGAGGGTTCCGGAAAACAATGATTTCCCATCTTTTGGGAGAATGAAACTGATAGGCATTTTTGTGGACAAGAAGATGGTCTCCATGATTCCGGGGAACTTTTGAAATGTCGATTGAATCCTGGCCACAATTGGGACAGGAAACATAAGGCGATGTCGATTCTTCTGCAAAGGAAAAATCATTCATACTGAAATTATTATTTTTGTGATTTGCTGAATCTTGTTTTAAGGATGGGCCGGTGTTGGCAGAAGCTGAACGAACCGTTTGATCAAAGGCGACCCCAAATGCAAAAAGTTGGCCACAATTCGGGCAGTTGACACGTTTGTGGAATCCGAGAAGGTTTGGTGCCATGGAGCCCGTTGTAACCATGTAGCCTTCAATTTGGAAATTTCTGAAGAGAATGACTGCCAACATCAGGCAGACCATAGCTTCCATAATTTGCCTGAGATAACCGGTACGGACCTTGTGCGTTTGATTATTATTTTTTGCTTTTTGAGTGATTGCAGTTCCGTACATGGAATTAATTATAGAGGAAATATGCCATTTGATGAAATACTGAACTTGCCCTGCCTATTACTCCGTATATGTATAAATGTTACCTGGCCCAGAGTGGATAGCACGCCAACGAGCGTGCCATTTGCGAATTGGTGCATAACATTTAAAGCTCGACAGAGCACTATTTGTCGAATTTGTTACTCATCCTGGCCTGCTTCAAGAACAGTCAGGAATGCTTTTTGAGGAATTTCCACCTGGCCAAACTGTTTCATCCGTTTTTTACCCTCTTTTTGTTTCGCCCAGAGTTTACGTTTTCGGGTGATGTCTCCACCATAGCATTTGGCGGTGACATTTTTTCGCATTGCGGAAATTGTTTCACGGGCAATAATCCTCGCGCTAATCGCTGCTTGTAGCGGAATTTCAAACATATGTTTGGAAATCTCTTTCTTAAGGCGTTTGACTAATGCTCTTCCCCGTTTTTCAGATACTGCCCTGTGAACAATGGTTGAAAGGGCATCAACCCGATTACCTTTGACAAGGATATCCAGTTTGACAAGATCAGCATCTTTGAAGCCGATGATGTCGTAGTCCATTGTTCCATAGCCTCTTGTTGCACTTTTTAGTTTATCGTGCATGTCATAAACAATTTCAGAGAGTGGCAATTCATAAATAATTTGTGCGCGATCGGTTCCCAAAAATTCGGTGCTCTTATAAGTTCCTCTTCGGTCTTCACATAATTGCATCAACGTACCAATGTTATTTGCAGGGACGATAAAAGTAGCTCGCGTAATTGGCTCACGAAATTCATCGATCTGACCTGAATCGGGAACTTCCTGAGGGTTATCAATTTTAATGACATCCCCATTCGTTTTGAGGATTTCATATGTCACATTCGGAGCAGTCTGAATCAGATCAATTTGTTGCTCACGTTCCAGTCTCTGCTGGATGATTTCCATATGAAGCATTCCGAGAAACCCACACCGAAACCCAAATCCGAGTGCATCACTTGTCTCTGCAACATAAGAAAAACTGGCGTCATTCAAACTCAGTTTTTGCATTTCAAGACGCAGCTTTTCAAAATCAGTTGCATCAATAGGATACATTCCGCAAAAGACCATCTGCTGAGGGGTTTGATAACCTGGTAATGCTTCATCAGGTAAATTATGTGGATCAGCAACGGTATCCCCGACATGGACTCGATCCAATTCTTTAATTCCTGAAAGGATATATCCTACTTGACCGGGTCCGAGCGAATCGCACTTTTTCATCTCCGGGCAGAATTGGCCCAGTTCAATGATGTCAAAGTTTTCTGCCTCTTTCATGAATTGAATTTTCTGGCCTTTGCGAAGGACTCCTTCTACAACACGAACGTAGGTTACCACGCCTCGGAATGGATCATATTTACTGTCAAAGACTAATGCTTTAAGAGGGTTTTCTTCTTTACCAGATGGTGCAGGAACTCGTTTAATAATGGCTTCAAGGACATCGTCAATTCCGATTCCTTTTTTTGCGCTGATTTTCAATGCTTCGTAAGGATCAAGACCCAGGATCGTTTCAATCTCCTCAAGCACATCATCAACTCGTGTGACGGGAAGATCAATTTTATTAATAACCGGAATAATTTCCAGTTCTGCATCCATCGCAGCATAAGTGTTTGCAACGGATTGTGCCTGAACACCCTGAAATGCATCAACTAGTAAAAGTGCCCCTTCACAAGCTGCAAGACTTCGGGAAACTTCATAATGAAAATCAACATGCCCGGGGGTGTCAATCAAATTCAGTTCGTACATGTTCCCTTCGTACTCATAGTGGATGGCTACTGTTCGCGCTTTAATCGTAATTCCACGATCCCGTTCAATATCCAGGTCATCGAGAATTTGTTCTTTGAATTCTCTTTCTGTGATCGCGCCGGTTTTGAGAAGCAGTTGGTCTGCGAGGGTACTTTTTCCATGATCAATATGGGCAACAATGGAAAAATTGCGTATGAATTCTGGTTTCATCGGATTTCGTAATTTACCTGAATGCTGTTTATGTGTGAGAAGAATCGAGTCGAGATTATTTTATCTGAATCAATTACTTTGTGTTCGGGAGAAAACTCGACAAATTAGGCATAATCAAAAAATGAAATTCAATTCATGGTTTGACTAGACCGGGCAGGTTATTTAAGGAGTGTCCAAGTTCTGTGTTAATTATATAAT
>JAJRVU010000228.1 GCA_024277145.1 Planctomycetota bacterium | reverse complement strand
TTGTAGATGCCGAAAGGAATGGCAGTACCTGTCTCCATCGAAATCAGCGCACCGTTGACCCGGGTTTTGATTTCCCCCTTGTAAGGCTCGAAATGTTCGAAACGGTGGGCAATGATGGCCTCCCCTTCGGTGGCCGTCAGTATGCTGTTGCGCAGCCCGCTGATGCCGCGCGAGGGAATGGAAAACTCCAGCATCATCCGGTCGTTTTTGGGCTCCATATTCAGGAATTCGCCCTTGCGCAGGGTAACAATGTCGATAACCCGCCCCGAAAAATCTTCAGGAACCAGAACATTCAAACTCTCGATGGGCTCGTGCTTCACACCATCAACTTCTTTTATGATTACTTTCGGCTGACCCAGTTGCAGTTCGTAACCCTCGCGTCGCATGGTTTCCACCAGGATGGAAAGGTGAAGAATTCCCCTGCCGAAAACCTGGTAAGCATCGGCCGCAGCCGTTTCCTTCACTTTGAGTGCCAGGTTTTTTTCAATCTCCAGGTACAGTCTGTCACGCAGATGCCGAGGGCTAACATACTTTGCTTCTTTTCCAAACAACGGGGAATTGTTGATGGTGAAAACGATGCTCATGGTTGGCTCGTCAATTTTGATGGCTTTGAGTCCCTCAGGATTTTCGGCATCAGCTACAGTATCACCAATTTCAAAATCTTCAATGCCCATCAGGGCAACAATATCGCCGGATAGCACCTCGGTTTTACACTTTTCTTTTCCCAAACCTTCGAAAAGGTAGAGTTCTTTTATCTTTGACTTCGTAATTGTTCCGTCACGCTTCACCAACGAAACGGTCATTCCCATTTTCAATTTTCCCCGTGTCAGCCTGCCAACAGCGATACGCCCCACATAAGATGAATAATCAAGGGAAGTAATTTGCATTTGAGGTGTACCCTCTTTGAATTCGGCTTTTGGAATATGCTCCACAATCATATCCAGCAAATAAGAAACATCCTCGGCAGGTTGCTGCCAGTCTTCCGACATCCAGCCTTCCTTGGATGATCCGAAAACCACCGGAAAATCAAGCTGGTCTTCGGTAGCACCGAGGTTGAACATCAAATCGAAAACGGCTTCATGCACTTCATCGGGACGGCAATTGGGCTTGTCCACTTTGTTGATGACTACGATGGGTTTCAGTCCCAGGTCGATGGCTTTCTGCAACACAAAGCGGGTTTGCGGCATAGGCCCTTCGAAGGCATCTACCAACAGGATAACGCCGTCGGCCATGTTCAGTACGCGCTCCACCTCCCCGCCGAAATCGGAGTGACCGTGAGTGTCGATGATGTTTATTTTCACCCCTTTGTAACGTACCGACACATTTTTGGAAAGGATGGTGATGCCGCGTTCGCGTTCAAGGTCGTTGCTGTCGAGGATGAGCTCCCCCACTTCTTCATTTTCCCTGAAAAGTTTGACCTGGTGCAACAGTCTGTCCACCAGGGTTGTTTTCCCGTGGTCAACGTGGGCGATGATGGCGATGTTTCTGATTTCGTGCATTTTTTAGTCTTCTATATTTTTTGGAGCGGCAAAAGTAGGTTAAAAAAGGTTTGGTTGACCCCTCTGTCCTGCGGACATCTCCCCCAAGGGGAGACTTGGGGTTACTTTACAATTTTTGGAGAAACCCCTTTTCTCCCCCTCGGGGGGAGATGCCAGAGGCAGAGGGGGTTAATAAAATAACTACCGCACAACCAACATCTTCCCCCGCATGCTTTCCTTTCCGGTTTGAACAGTAAAATAATACATTCCCGGAGGCAACCCTTTTGCATCCCAGACGAATTGCTGTTTACCAGGGGATTGTTTTTGCCGGATGAAATCTACCTGTGCACCCAGATGGTTGAAAATGGTGATTTGAACAGTTGAGGCTTGTTGAAGCATGTATTCGATAGTCGTGGAATTGGAAAAAGGGTTGGGAAAACAACGAACTAAATCCGATTGCCCAAATATGTTTTCTTCATTTCCTACCAGCAGCACACAAACAAAATCTTCTTCGGGATTGTCCTTTGAAATGGCAGGGGCCGATTCGCAGGTATCCGTTCCGATTGCCCAGATTGCGGTTAACTGGTAACAGTAAAAATAAGGACTTGCCTCAAAAGGAATGCTATTGGTTGTGTCGCCTGGTTTGAAAGGGATGAACTCCAATAATTCATATTCCCCACCATCCACACTTTGGTAAAGGTTATAACCTTGCAGATGGGATATCCACCTTGTAGTATGAGTCGGATTATTTCCAATCTGAATTTCTTTAGCTGAAGAATCTTCAACAAAAAATTGAATATTCCAGTTATGATTAATAAGCATATCAGAAATGCTTATCCAGTCTTTATTTTCCTCACTACCATTACCACCATCTTCACGCCACAAGTCTCCATAACCGGGAACTGCAGGCCCGTAGTCATATCCCAATGGGAACATTCCGGCAGGTTGGTGTCTGATTGAGTATCCAACCCACAATTCTTTTGAAGCGTCAATATAAATATCTGATTGCAATTCATGTTCATTCCATTCCTTAATTAAAAAAGGATGAATGGTATCCTTGTAAATCAATACATCAGCGCTATCTCCTTCCCAAATCTTAAAGATTAAACTGTCAAGGCCATTATCATTCAAGAGCGCTCTCATCTTAGAAATCCTATAACCATCAAATTCAATCAGCTGGCCTGCCTCCCATCTGGCTGCTGCGGTCATATTGTAACAGGCGCCAACTCCACCAAAATTAATTCCATTATCCCAATGAACCCAATCGGGGTTGATATCCAGTGTTTTCCAACTAAAATTTAATTGATACTCATTATTCCCACCAGCGTCAACCTGCAAATCAAGATCTTCAAGCGACCTGCATGTTCTGTAAAAATGCAAATTATCGACATACCAGGCATCAACTGCATCAGGATCGCCTTCGGCCAGTATCTTTAGTTTAAACTTTGTATTTCGCACCCAATATGTAATTCTTATTTTTTTTGATTTCCAATCAAAACTGCCGTTAACGTTTAAACAGGATGCAATCTGCTGCCATGAATCACCACGCTTAATGAAGAAATATAATTTACCAAACTTTTCCGGATTATTTGATTTGAGCATGACATCAAAATCAAACCAGATTTCGCCAAACCGAACATTTGTAGCATCAATTATTGCGCTGTAAATACTCTCTTCATAACTATTCGATAGTTGACGCGCATTTAAGGTAAGCGATGGAAACGGGTTGCCTGTTTCGTTGTGAATACCCCAACTGCTGTCTGCAACCCACCCATTCGTATCCAGCGAACCCGAACTCCAATCCTCAAAAAAAGGAAGTTCGAGGGTGTCGCTTTGGGAGAAACTTTGGATGGGTACTGCAATAACTACAAGCAGTAAAATTTTGAGCAGACTTTTTCGGAAGTTCATCGGTGTGTGGTTTGAGGGGTAA
>JAJRVU010000227.1 GCA_024277145.1 Planctomycetota bacterium | reverse complement strand
TCCATGAACTCAGGAAAATGCGGGTCGAAACCACTTTCTAGTGCATCGAGAGGCCAAGGGGATCTTATATGTGATTCAATGTTTTTCAGGAGTAAAGACATCCGATCTTTTTCGCTGGAAGGTTCCAGCAATTTCAAAGCTTCAGACAGGCTTGAATAAGAGCGTAGGAGCGTATTCTCAATCTTACCCATAATTGATGGTTCATAAAACTCACAAAACCCTTACCATTTCTTTATACCCGCATCCTGCCTTTCAAGCTGACTCTGAACCTCTATAATTTCCGGTAGCAGGTTTTCTGAAGTCCATTGAAATAGGGATTTCTCAGGCGATTCTGATAACCACTTCCGGATAATACTCTCGGGAGATGGCAATTTATTTTTTTCACGTGATTTTTAGGATATGAGTTCCTGCTCATTCTCGATGTCTCTCCAGCTATCAATTAATGATGAAAGAATCCCCGAGTTGAGAAGTGTTTTGATAAGTCTGAAGGAGTCCACATCACATCCGCTGCCCAGAGATGAAATAGCTTTCTGAAAATTTAGTCCTTCTCCATTCACCCAGCCGAGTTTCAATGGATTTTGAACATAAAGTGTATTCCAACTCATCTCAATTTTTTTCAGTAGAGAGAGGGACTCCTCTTGTTTCGACCGTTTCAACCATTCGATAGATGCTTTATCAGCAAGACTTCCGGATTTCCGGCATTGTAATTCCACTTCTTTCCATTCATTTATACCAAAACTATCCGGGAGATTACGGACATCAATTTTCATTGAGCGCGTACGAATCCTGTTAAAATCCTGTTCTACCTGAATTGCATCCTTACGAGCTTTTTCGAAGAGCAGCTTTGAATCATGCCATTTCCGGAACACCTCAATAATAGAAGATAGATAATCTCTCCCTTCATCACCTTTAAGCCGAATCTCTTTCCATTTGGAAATTGGGAAAAATGAATAAAACTGTTTCTCGAGCCTATAGAGATGCCGGGTAATCCTTCTGATAGACGACCAGGGCAATATATCCCACCGGCTCTCCTGATGGAGAAGAGACCGGGCAAACCAGTCTGTCCACTCAATCAGTAGATTAATTGAACCTATCTCACGAGCTTCCAATCCATTTTCACGAAGTTCAACAGACCTATTTCTGTACTCGGCCTCTAACTTATCCAACAGTGTAATAATGGGAGCCGAGTCGGCTATTGTCTGCCTGATATCCTGGGCCAGTTCCATATAATTGTTTCTACATTCCGCCGCTTCTACAGAATCGGACCAACGCTCAAAATCAACACTCCAGGATATAGGTTTAAGGGTATTTTCATTGATGTCCTGAATTGTTAACTGTGAGTTCTGCAACCAGATCTGTAGTTCAACAGCTGCCTTTTTTCTGGTATACCAGGTAGAAGTTTCCAAGGTTTCCGGTTCTGTACCGATTTTTTTTGTGGTAGAATTTCTCCGCCTGATGCTCTCACTTATCAGATTCTCCAGTTGGGAATGCTTTTGTACAACAAGTTCTTTCTTCTGCCGATAATCCGGCAAGGTTGAAGCCCACTTTCTTGTTGCTTCCAAACGTCCCCTAAAGGAATCAGGTGATTTTGAAGAGCCGAAAGTATTATTAAATTCATCAAGGACTTTTTTTCTTTCATTATCGAGAACAAGAGTCATTTCCCGGGTATCCTCATAACCACTCAACGCAGCAATAAAATACTCCTTTATGCGGTGAGGAATCCGGCTGTCCAATCGCACTCGAGTTTGACGGTATTCCTTGAGTTTCTTTTCCCTCTCGGCTTCAATTCTGCCAGCATCCGCTTTATAGCGCCCTGCACTTGATGCCATGAAAAGGGTCTGTTTCAGTACTTCTGAAATATTTCTTTTAAGTTTATTCCCTGCGCGTACAGCAATTGGGAATTCCGATTCAAATCTCATCAAACGCTCACGAACAACATCAACGGCTTTATTGTTGTTACTGGCAAAAAGTACCGATTTACCCTGAGCCCAAGCATTCATGAGAATGGAAACCACTACCTGACTCTTACCACATCCCGGAGGTCCGCTGATTACAGATAGGGAGCATTTCCCGAGAACTTCTTTTACCGCTTCCCTCTGTTCATCATTAAGAGGAACAACTGGCAGTGGTTCGATCGTATTTTCAACTGTTTCCTCAATCTTAAAGTCGAAAATTCTCAAACCTCCAGGATTAAATCCCGATTGTGATGCAATATTTTCCATTGCTTCATAATCTTTCATCATATATCGATTGATGGCTGAAAACTTATTTGTACTGGTAAAAAGAACCCAGTCACCTGGAAGATGTTTAACATCGGTATTATTTGACTCCCTTCTCAGGTCGTTCCTTAATCCCGGTACTTCAAGGGTGAAAGTTTCCAGAAGAAGAGGTCCATATTCTTCACCTGATGATTGAATAAGCAGTGCGGCTTTACGGATAATTTCATCAATAAATACATCAATATCTTCACTAAGACTGATTTCCCTTCGTTCCGCCATCGACAGTATCTGGGGATTCAGATGCCATTGCGATGATTCGGGAGTGATAAATGTTCCCTCTTCACCCTCATCAATAATGACTTCTCTGTATAACAGAGGCTGCCAGCGTGGAAGCCAACCGGACCCTTCGATGTTTTCAGAACCTAGAAAACAGGGGCCACCTAGAAATATTGTTTCCGGCTTCTGATTCTCAAGAGCTATGCGAAATCCTCGGCTGGTAATAGAGTCAGAGGAGAGTCCCCATGGTCCATCAATTTCATCAATACGAAAATCCGATAAACCCGTCCACCGTTCTTCATCTGTATTTACAGGATCAAATGAAAAAAAACCCTTTTCCGCACGGGATGTGATGTCTTTATGAAACTGGATCACCTTGTTCCAGGGAATCCCGGGTTCGTTGTTCATGGCAATACCTCAAAATATGGATAATTTCAATAACTGTAACAGTAAATATACCAGATCAATGCTGACTTCTCTCATGATGGTTTTTTAAAATTTTTACTTGAATATCAGTCTTCAGGATCGGAACGTCCGGGTTAATTTATGGCAGAGTCTTTACTCTCGGTAAACTTTCATAAGATCATTTTGAGCATCTGATTCCGGTTTTCGCTGCCCTTTACCAAGTCTACTTAAAAATCCGGTACTTCCGTACAAGAAAAATTCAGCTTCATTCACGTTGGTTTCTTACCTCAACAGATCATCAGTCCAGGCAGGAATCACAATATCCCCAGCCTCCTCAAGGCGGAGAACAACTTCGATAATAGCATCTTGGTCCTTTAAAATCTGCGACTGTTTCACCGACCCTAAAAACCCATACTCTCCATAAGCAGAGCTGCTGACCTAGTGGACATACACTGCAAAAAACAGTCCCGAACGTCCTCGTTGGATGTTTTTAAAGCATGAACCAGTTGGCTTGTATCCACCTCTCCGAGTACTTGAATAATAGCACGGGTATCTAGGTCCTTCAGCTCCTCAAAATCCAGTATTCGATTCTTCAAGTATTTTTCGGCCTCTGGACTTGAGCGCTTCGGATTATTCAGATAAACCTCTCTGAGTTTACGAAGAGACCCTTTGAAAGCCTTTTTTACGAAATAAATACCTTTCGATGTATCAATCTTATCTGATGGTAGTTCTGTGTCTGAAATTTTCTGAAAAAGGATAGTTTTTTCTTCAAAAGCAATCTTCCGAGCCTTTTGAATAGCGGTATTTCTACGATTGCTGATATCCATAAATTGAAGGGCTGATTCCTCTCCGTCTTCTTTTGAGAGTTGTTCAAGTAGAGAAATATGAGGGTTCTCTTGGATAAATTCCTTCTTCAACCTGATTCGATCTTCCTCCATCTCTTTCCTCCAGGCCAAGTTTTGCAGTCTTTCTTCTTCAGCCCAACGTGTTTCCAGTAAGTGCCGTTTATTTCGGCTGATATGCCATTTCCACTTACCTGAGTTTGTTTTCCACTGTGATCGATTTTGAAACACGAATATATTACTCATGTTGTTAATGATGAAGCAAAAAACATGCCAGGTTAAGAATCTATCATCTGAACAGTGCAGATAAGCAACTGGAAAACTGGGGTTATGTTCATTCCTACTATGTTGTAATAAAAATTACGAGGGATTCATGGAGTATCTTCTTGTAATTTGTCAGGTATTCCTGATGCAATCTGGTTAATCTTAGTACTACAACTACAAGCAATTCTACAATTACCAGTGATTAAATCACAACATTGTTTTCCACTGGTAAAGTGAAAATAGATCGCGTTGGGAAAACCGTTCGCCTTTCGTTCAATCTGGTCGTGGTACTCTAGGAGGAAGGAATCCTTCTTCTTCTGAATGACCCCACCAGCGACCTGGACATTGTCAATCTCCCGGGGCAGGAAGAAGTCCTTGAGCTGATGTAAATCGTGGATATCAACGTTATGTTCATTCTATTTCGCATAATGTAGTGAGTTAGATTAAAAGTTTTTCTAACATACACTCATGTTAAGAGACTGCTCCGGAGGACCATCATTACGCTGGTATCACTGGTCGGAATTGACTGCATCGGTTTCGTGAGCATAACGGGTAATTCCGGTATGCCGCCGGGAAGAAACCCGGAGAAGATGCGCTCTGCAATTTCCGGATGGAGTTTCCGGGCTTCCCCAAGCAGCTTTTCTGAAGGTTCCAGGCCGGTAACCCGGACCCCCAGGGCATTCAGCTGAGCAATATCCCTTCCCGAACCGCAGCCGATTTCCAGAACCGTCGTTCCCCCGGGGATTATCTGAGGAAGCAGAGGATCCGGAGGGGCGGTCATGGATTTATTGTATCATCTTATTCTCATCGGGATGTACTGTCTCGCCCTGAGCGGGATTGCTTGTCGTTTCTGGATCCGTCAAAAGCCCAGATATACAATAAACCGGCCGAAGGTTCCAAATCCTCAAGCAAATCATCATAACGAGCAGTTATATATTGTATGAAACGCAAACCCTATGATGAGGCCTACAAGCTCCTCTTCGGATCCCCGAGAATCGCCTGTCAGCTCCTCCACTCCTTTGTGGACATCCCCCTGGTGAAGAAAATCAGGCCGGTAAACTACCGCCGGTTCTCCCCCTGCTTATCTACAACGGCACGAAGGAGTGGAATGTCCCCTTCCAGCTGGAAGTACTGATTGAATCCTATCTGCCACAGCGTTATATTCCCCGGTTCGAGTACTATCCCATTATTGAAAAAGACTATTCTGATGAAACACTTTTTGAGATAAATAATCTGGTATCGGCTATAATGATTATGGGAAACAGCCGGAATGCAGAGAAACTTCAAGGGAATGTGGATCGGGTTGTCGACTGCCTGAGAAAGGAACATCAGGAAGATCTCAGGATGTTTCTGGACTGGTATTACCAGGTTCGGGCAGTGGATGATACCGAGGATATTGAACTTTCAATAAAAGAAGGAGATGAAATCATGCTGGCGGAAGTAGCTCAGGAATTGAACAGGAAAATATTGGACCAGGGTTTGGAGCAGGGGAAACTCCTGAGTAAAAAAGATATGCTTATCAGACAGCTTGATCTTAAATTCGGGATTCAGGAAAGCGATAAGCAACTCATTGAAAATACAGAAGATTTAAATAAACTTGATTTCGCCCTGGAAGCCATCGTTCTTGACAGTACCAAAGAAAATATCCTGAACCTGTTAAAATAACTTTCTCAATACCACCGGCTCCACCGTATGGGCGGGCGATACCGGATAGAGAAATCTTGATGCCGACCCGTTGGGAACGTTTCGGGAGGCCTCATATTCGCTCAGTGCTGTAAAACGGTATTTTCTCCGTGTTTTTGTTCGATTACCTGCTCGATACCGGTAATCAGTTTTTTAAAATCATTCTTTTCCATAAACGGCTCCTACAGATTCTTCTGAGCTTCAAAATGATGCTTTTCGAATCCCCTTACGAATCTTCTTGATGATATACCAAAATTGATATATTTTATATATATGGGGTATGAAGTCAGAGTGCTGCAACCTGCGTTACTGTTTTTAGAAACACTTGATTTAAAAATGAAGGCAAAAGTATATAGAACGATAACTCTTCTGCAAGATTTTGGCCCATTTCTAACAGAACCACATTCAAAGAAGATTACAGGGAAAAAGAATCTATATGAATTGAAAATAAAACAAAGTAACAATATATGCCGTTTATTTTATGCCCATTCAGAAGGGAAAATCTACATAGTAACTTCCGGCTTTCTTAAAAAAAAGAACAAAACCAGTAAATCAGAGCTGGATAAAGCAGAACGAATCATGAATATGTACATGGAGGGAAACCTTGAATAATATGAACTCTGTAAATTTCGATGACTTACTCAACAAGGAACTGCAAAATCCTGAATTCAAGGCTGAATATGAAGCACTGGAAGATGAGTTTATGCTTGCAAAAGAAGTGATGCAGCTCCGGAAAAGCAATAATCTAACACAAAAAGACCTTGCGAAACTGGCAGGTACATCCCAACCTGCTATTGCCAGGTTAGAATCTGGAAATTACAAAAACTTATCTCTGAACTTCATCCGGAAAG
>JAJRVU010000226.1 GCA_024277145.1 Planctomycetota bacterium | reverse complement strand
GCTTCAGGAAAATTGCAGCAAGCACCCGGCCATTGCATTGGGATATGATTGATCCTGCCAGGATGAAATATTTATCTCGCATGCCTGTTACGGAAAACGTTGTCTTGGGGGATTCATCCTATTTTCTGGTTCATGGAACCCCACGTGATCCGATGGATGAATATCTTACTGCTGATCCAAAGGCTTGGGAAAGCAGGCTAAAGGGAGTAGATGCAGATTACGTTCTTGTTGGGCACACCCATACTCCTTTTCATCTCGACCTGGGACGGATACAGGTCATCAATCCGGGATCGGTTGGCCAGCCAAGAGATGGAGACCCCCGATGTTCCTATGTGATCATTGAAGATGGCCAAATTGAGTTCAAGCGGGTTGAATATGATGTTGATAAAACGATCAGGCAGCTAAAAGAAATTGGTGTTACGGGAGATGCGCTTGCCTTGTCAGAGGTTGTTTTGAAAACCGGCGGAAAATCGACCGATGAATAAAAAATTCTGGCAACCGGAATTCTTGAAAAGTTCAGATCAGCTGCGTCGTTTTTTTTTCTTTTTCTTGCTGATCATAATCGGTTTGCGAGTGATCGACTGCCAGTGCCTGATATCAATGATATAGGAGACCCTGCTATCATCAAAGCTGCCATGATCATGCTGATAATCTTTCAACCGTTCAATTTTTTTTGCAACGGGCAGTTCTCCCGGATGGTTGGAAAGTGGACCTCTTCCCCACAAAATTCGCGAACCATTCTGAGTGATGAGTTCAAATTGAAGGTCATCTAGTTTTTCCAAAGGCTTCTTTTGTTTGGGAATTCGGATTGTCTTGAAATGAAAGTCTTTCCAATCCGGCAAGATGACATGTGCAAGTGATGCAGAAAAAGAGACCAGTTTATCTCCCCACGGTAAACCTGCAGGACCTTGCGGAACGGAAGAAATCCCCTGAATAACGGGGAAATTTTGAGTATCCTTCATGGTAAAATCAGCAGGAGGAAGAAGAATTCCTGTTGAGTCTATCGGGTAATATCCATCTTTCAACTGGACCAGTGCAACCGGTTTGCGATATTCAACCTCAACTGTAATGGTTCCTGTTTTTTTTCGGACTCGCCTGACATTTTTGATCCAGGGATGTTTACGAAACGCGAGGGCTACTTCTTTGACTATCTCTCCATTCAACAGCGAAATATTTTCTGGAAGATTTCCCTGCTTGATAACCTGATCCAGAAATTCTTCTGGAATCCATTCTGGTGGATTCGTAAATTCAATGGAACTGGATGGAATTTGATACTCTTTGTTTTCACTGAGATCAGGAATGAATTTCCAGTAATGAGGAGCCATTATCGTGATCAGGCAGATCATCGAAAGTGCAAAAAGCAGTTTAGGCTGAAAGACAGAACGAGTAATCCAGTTTCCAGATTTTTTTCGTCGTTTTCGAGCCATGATTAATACGATTCAATTTAGATAAATATTCAGCTTACAAGGTTCATCCATTAGAATAGATGAATGAAGAATAGGAATTAAGTCTTCTTTGTGAATGAGGTCGTCACAGATGTTGCTGGTGTTTTCCTTGAGTCTTTTTCCCATGCGGATTGAACAATTCGATCACATAAATCAACAAAACTGATTCCCTTCATAAGGGCTGCTTTAGGAATCAGGCTTTGTTCTGTCATACCCGGGATGGTATTTAATTCAAGAATGTAAGGGGTATTGTGTTTATCAAGTCGAATATCAACACGGGTTAAATCTTTTGTTCCGAGTGCACTCACAACAGATTGGCATGTTGCCTCAATTTTCTTAATGACGTTTGTAGTTTCTTCGAATTCAAATAAATATTTTGTTTCTTTTTCTGTATATTTTGCATCGTAATCAAAGAGGGCTTTGCCTGTTTCAATTTTGATTAAGGGAAGGGGTTCCTCGTCAATAAACCCCATCGTCCATTCAGAGCCGAGAACAGCCTGTTCTATCAGGATGAATTCATCAAAATGAAATGCTTGTGAAAGTGCTTGCGGAAGTTCTTCTTTGTTATTCACCAGATTGATTCCCAAACTGGAACCTTGTGTGTCCGGTTTAACTACAAGAGGAAATCCGACTTTTTCGGTTGCAGAATTGATTTCTCCAGCCGTTGCTGTTTCATGAATCAGTTGAAATGCAGGTGTTGGAATCTGATTTTTCAGAAAAAGATCTTTTGTTGCAGATTTGGAATAAGCTATCTGAGAAATTTCGGAATTGCAGCCTGTGAAACAGACGTGAGCATTCTCCAATATTCTTTGAATGGAACCATCTTCACCAAACTCGCCATGCAAGCAGATGAAGACCACATCAATCTCAGTCCAGTCGTAATATTCTACAGGTGTGTTCAGGGGGTCAATTTGCCTGATAGAATGCCCTTGTTTTTCCAGGGCTTCGGTGACAGCCATTCCTGTCTTCAGGCTGATTTCCCGCTCTGTTGATTTCCCGCCGTAAAGAACAGCAATCTCAAATAATTTTTTGTTATCTGTTTTGGAGAGCTTCAAGATTTCCTCCATGAAATGATATGATGCGACCTCGCCAGTTTGATTTCCCTCGATATTCAGGGAGATCAGATTAATTCCCGATTCCGTTCGGGGGATCAATTTGGCTTTTTACCAGATAACGATTTCCAGTTCCAGATCGACTTCAAGTTGCTCAGAAACTTTGGATTGGGCCAGATCAATCAATCTCAGTACATCATCTGAAGAAGCCCCTTCCTCGGTGACAATGAAATTGGCGTGAAGATCACTGATTTCCGCTTTTCCAATTTTTGTCCCTTTCAGGCCTGCTTCTTCGATTAAAGCCCCTGCACTCATACCTCTGGGGTTTTTGAAAATGCAGCCTGCAGATTGAAAAGAGAGGGGTTGTGAGGCTTTTTTGACAATCCAGTTTTTACGTAATCGAAGGGTTGTTTCGTCGGGATCTCCCTTTTTCAGGCCAAAAATGGCATCAAGAATAACCAATTCATCCAGGCTGCTCTGTCGGTAAGAAAATGTGAGTTCATCTTCTGTACGCGTCAGGATTTCTCCCTTGAGTGTCATAACTCTGGCGCTTTGGGTAAACTGGCCTATTTCACCAGTCTTTCCCCCTGCATTACCATGCAAAGCTCCACCAACCGTGCCTGGAATTCCCGCGAGCGATTCAAGACCAGTCAGGCCAGCTTTCACAGATTCCGTGATCAACTGGGTCAGTAGAACCCCTGAATCACATGTAATTGTTTCGCCATCCACATGAATTTTAGTAAACTCATCATGTGAAAGATGAATGACAGCCCCGTTGATTCCTTCATCTTTGACGAGAATATTAGAGCCACTGCCTATTAATCTAATAGGTAAATCTTCCTGATGGCATGCTTTGACAAATGCCTGCAGTTCATCCAGATTACGCGGTTCGACGTACATCTGAACTGGCCCCCCGGTTTTTAACCAGGTGTGAGGCGCCATCGGTTCGTCCTGTTTGATAATTTCGTTGAATTCTTCGAATAAGTTCATGATAGACCTGATCGATATTTCCTGCTCCCATGGTAATGATAACGTCCCCGGGACGTGCCTCATCCTCCAATGTTAAGAGGATATGGTCAAGGGAAGGGGAATAGTGTGAGTCCACACTTTGTAAAGAAATTTTATCGGAAAGTTCCTGAGAGGCAAGGATCGCATCATCAGGATTCTCTTCACGGGCTGCAAAAACAGGGGCAATCAGAATTTGGTCAGCCTGACCAAAACTAGATGCAAATTCGTCCATTAAGGCCCGGGTTCGGGATGTTTGATGAGGTTGAAACACGCACCAGATGCGTCTTTGGCTAAATTCTGTTCGTGCAGTTTCGAGTGTTTTTCTGACAGCGGTCGGATGGTGGGCATAATCATCAATTAATGTCACCCCTCGCCAGGAGCCAACATGTTCATACCGACGCTGGATTCCTTTGAAGTTCCTGAGTCCTTCACGAATTTCTGTTTTGGTTGCCCCTGCGTGAAAGCTGATTGCAGCTGCTGCCAATGCATTGGAAATGTTGTGTTCACCAGGAATCCGTAAATCAATTTCCGTGAAATATTCGCCCTGATAAAAAACTCGGAAGCGGTGTCCCTGATCCGTTTTTCTGATATCTGCAGCCCACCAATCGGAATCAGAATCACAGGAGAACGTTTCTATTTTTGCAGAAGTCGATTTTACTGCATCAAGAGAAGCAGGACATTGATTGTTTACAAGAAGAACTCCGTCTGGAGAAACCTGTGCAGAAAATTCCGAAAAGGCCTTTTTGATCTCTTCAAGATTTTCAAAGCAATCAAAGTGGTCCGTTTCAATTCCGAGGATTGCTGCAAATTTAGGTTTGAGGTTCAGGAAGCTTCTTTGATATTCACAGCTTTCTGCAATGAAAAGGTCCCCTGATCCTGCCCAGCCACTGGTTCCGGATTTTTTAAGTTGAGCACCAATAATAGCAGAAGGGGAAAGCGATGTTTTCTTCAGGATGGTTGCGGTCATCGCTGTTGTTGTGCTTTTGCCATGTGTTCCTGAAATGGAAACCCCTGTTTTTCCTGCCATCAGACAGCCTAGCATCTGGCTGTAAGAATATTGCGGAATTCCGAGTTTTTTTGCATGCTGGCGTTCGAGATTATTTTCATCGACCGCTCCACTATAAACGAGGCAGTCAACCTGCTCCGGGAATTCATCAATGTGATGACCGAACTGGATGCGAATTCCCTTATCTTGAAAACATTTCAAGGATGTTTGCGGTTTGGTGAGATCAGAACCAATGACTTCACACTGGCAACCAGCAAGGTATTCTGCAAGCGCTTTCATTCCCGATCCACAAATGCCAACAAGATAAACCTTGTGCAGGTCATTCGCTGATATTGGCTTGATTGAAGGAACTGATTCAGGGGAAGTTAAGGAATTACGGGAAGGCGCAGAACCTTCTTCGTTGTTATTTCTGAAGATGTCATTCGAAAGATGAGTCAACGACAATCCTTTGCTATTGAGTGATTGAGTACGTTTTTCTGAAATCCTGTTTGGATTACCAGAAAATTTTGAACTATGAGAATTCAGTTTCAACATCACTTGCTCTTTCCGTGCGCCCCATCGAAATGAGTTTTAAATGCACAGATTGGATTGGTTATATCGGTCAGAAAGGTCGTATCTCTTAACACGTTATGAAGTTTGGTCACATCGATTTCAACAGAGAAAACGCTTCTTCCTGTTATGGAGAGTAGGGGGAATAGGGTGCCATGTGAAATGAGGGATCGTTAATCCCAGTTCGTTAGTTTCTTATGAAGGATGGTTACGCACAATGTTAATTTACGGGGCTGATTATCTTGACCACCATGATGAAAAGACAGATCGGAAATCCCGTTTTTCATAATATCTTGAAAATTAATCAGCTTTCAATCATCCTGGGACTGTAAGCTGTTTATTAACATCACGTTACGTCTTTTTCCCACTGTAGTATATTCCTGATATTCATTGAATGAATACATGATCCATTCATCAGTCAAGAGAAAAGAAAGGCTCTATTTTCCTCGTAAAACCTTATGAACGGTCATAGAATATCACCTTCACATTCCTTTTCTTTTCTTTTGATAGCAACCTGATTGTCACCATGAGTATTTTATCTCAAATAAAATTCATTTCAGAAAGATGTCATCCGCCAGGAAAATTCGGAAGGGAAGATCAGCTTCGTTTTCCATTGCTTATGATGATCATTCTTTTGGTCCTGAGTTTTGTTTCAGTTTCAGATGCAAAATCAAAATCGTGGAAGATTCTTTATGAAGCCCAGAAAAAAAATGTGAATAAGAGAAATCTTCCTGATAATTATCCCATGAAAATCATCAATGACGTTCATTTGGAAGGAGTCATCAAGAATGACCCCTTTCTGTTCAACTAGTTTCATTCAGCCGGTCTTTTGGGAATCAACAAAGGGAGGTTAGCGGTTACTGCAGGGAGTGATACGATGCTCCAACTTTCCCATGCAGAAGATTTTGAAATGGAAGGAATTATGAACGCCGAGGGGCTTGGAGGCTGGTATATCCTGTTTGGATGGAACAAAGACAGAGGGTTCATGATTTATAATGTGACGCTCAAAAAAAGTGGAAGCCCGTGGATGTTCACCGAATTTCGCGGTTCAAAAGCCATTGAGAGTACTCACGGAGAAATTAACCGCTATGACTGGAAAGAAGATAAACCGTTTTATCTTCATGTCAAAAATAGCAAAGTGTCTCTCATTGTCGATAAATTCAAAATCGCAGATGAGATTGAAATTCCGACTTACTCAGAAGGAGACATCCTTATAGGGACGTACAAAACAAGGTATGGTGCCAAGCATCTCAGGATTAAAAATCTTCGAATCAAAGGATCAAATTAAATCTCTTTTCTATCTGAAAGACTTCATTTAACAGGAAATCAGGACGGTTATCCTGAAATAGTAATCCGTAATCAATCCAGAAATTTCCATTCCCGACCTCAATTTCTTCCCTTTAGTCCTGACGAATCTGTTTAAATTCAACTATATTATGCACAAATATTATGCACAAATGCGTACTTGAATTATTTTTGAAAGACAGTCATGGGTGAATTGGATTTATTACTAACACTCGGTTTTCTGCTTGCTGCTGCGCTGGTCGGGAACCAACTGGGTGATCTCATTCATATTCCCAAAGTGACTGCCTATCTTTTGATAGGTGTGTTATTGGGGCCTATGTGCCTGAATGCAATAACAGAAGACCAGACACATCATTTTGAACCGATCATTAACCTGGCGATGGGTCTTGTCCTGTTTAATCTTGGGTGCAATTTTTCGCGGAGTCATTTCCGCCAGATATTCAAACGTGTTCTTCCTTATTCTGTAGCGGAGATGGTTTTTACTTTTGTATTGGTTTTTGGAGGGTTACTTCTTCTTGGTGTTTCATTAGCCATGTCCCTTTTACTAGGTACATTGGCACTTGCTACTGCTCCTGCAACAACCATTCTGGTATTGAAAGAAACAGAATCAGAAGGTCCGGTGACGCGATTTACTGAATCTCTCGTTGCGTTTAATAATTTCACATGCATTATTATTTTCGAGGTATTGTTTTTAGTCATCCAGCTTCGTGATGGTATTTTAACGGGATCCATTTCATCAGAAATACTTTCGGTCATATTAGAGATTACCGGTTCGATTGCCTTGGGGCTTTTCGCAGGTGTTATGGTTGCTTATTTTTCTTCCATGATCAAATCCTATCGGTTGATAATTCTTTACATTGCATCCATTTCGATTGTTGTCGGGATTTGTGAACAGACTGAAATTTCGTATCTGCTTTCATGCCTTGCGATGGGATTTGCGGTGGCCAACACAGCGGAATCTGCACCGAAAATCACTCGTGATCTGAGCTCCCCCACATTGTTTCTTTGCGTTATCTTTTTTGTGATTCACGGATCAGAAATGAAACTGGATAAATTCTTTGCTGCAGGTTCTGTCGGGGCAGGGTATATAATTTTTCGGATGGCCGGTAAATATCTGGGGCCGTATCTGGTTTCGTTAAAAAGAGAAGAAAAAGAATTCCATAATCTTGGTCTGGCATTAACCGCCCAGGCAGGCGCAGCCATTGCACTTTCAATGATTGCACAGGAACGTTACCCGGAGATGGGAACACCTCTGGTTAATATTATTCTTGGAACAGTTGTCTTCTTTGAAATTGCAGGACCGCTTCTTGTCAAAAGAACGGTTATCAAAGCAGGAGAAGTTCCATTAGTTAATGTCATTCATCACAGTAGTATTGATCCGGTTGAAGAATTCCAGTCTCTTGGAAAGCGATTGCTTCAGGCTGTTGGTAAAAAATCAACAAAAGAAACTTCACCCGAAGAAACAACAGTTAAAGCACTAATGCGGAAAAAACTGGACACCATTCCTCAGACAGCAACTTTTGAAGAAGTGATCCGTTTAATTGAACACAGCCACGATGACACCTACCTGGTCATCGGGGATGATCAGTCTTTGGTTGGCGTGATTCATTATCGTGATTTAAGCCACACCCTGTTTGATCCGCAGATTGGATCATTAGTCCGCGCAGACGATCTTGCGACACCTGCCCGATTTGTATTGAAACCGGATGCATCCATTGCAGAAGCTTCTGAGCTGTTTAACAAAACACAGGATGACTGTATTCCGATTGTTTCTGATGAACCTGCATCCCGGCTGGAGGGTGTGATTCGTAAACGGGATTTGGTCAGACATTTTATTCGAGGTCACCAGGCTGGTCAGGAAATCCCGGAAAAAGGACCCGAGCCAACCAAAGCACCTTCTGAGCCAGAAGAAACCTCGGAAACATCACCAGATACGGATGCCTGAAATCTTCGGCTAAAATCCTTTGCGTAGAAATAAGCCCTACGAATTCTAGTTTTGCATAGCCCTCTTGATATTCGAAATTTGGTGTTAAAAACATCTTCTTAAAACTCTCCGCGTGAGACCTTTTCTTTTTATAATCTGTGACTATTTATGTGAATTTTTGGTTCTTTTTCATTATCTAGTCGGCCAGATATTTCTGGTATTTGACATCCTGCAGCATTGCGTAAAGAATCATATTGATCGCAATTTTAAGGGCATCCTTTTCTACATAGCCCGAACAGGCAGAGGAAGCCTGGCGTTCCAGTGCACAACTGATGTCGTATTTACTGTAGATGACAGAATACCGATCATCCGTTTCAATTCCTTCCAGAATGGGTTCTCCTGTGATGGTTCGAACTCCTCCTGCCTGATTTGAATTGGTAACACCAGGGACTCTCCGTTGAACCTGCTTCAATTCAAAGCCAATCGTATTATTAAAAATTTCGTGCGTTGGGGGAATTCTTTTCAGAGTTTTCCGAGGGTAGATTTTCTTGATCAGATTTCTAAATCCCTGATCAAATTTATTGTCGCCACAACAAGCGTCGGCCAGTAATACTCCACCATTATCAAGATACTCTTTAAGCTGCTTGATTTCCTGATCGTTCATTGTAAAACGTTTTCGGCCGTGCATGTATATGATGGGGTACTTGAAAATATTATTGTCAGTTGCAGGAAGGTTTTTTTCTTTTGTACTGGCAGATAAACCTGAAAGCGTGTTTAGTCCTTTCAACATATTCCTGATTGCATGAGGAGCG
>JAJRVU010000225.1 GCA_024277145.1 Planctomycetota bacterium | reverse complement strand
AGTTGATCAAAGAAATTAAGGAAGAATATGCAGATGTCCTTGAACCCAAAAGCACGGGTTATGGGCCAATTCTATTTCAAAACAATGGAGAGCCATCAGAAGGATACTTCAAAACAAATAGACGTCAACTTGGAGTCATTGCTGAAGGTCTTGAATTCACAATTAATCATTTAATCGTCGGTCGAGAAGCACCGGAAATCGACCAGCCTGATGCATTTGGAAAACCACTTAAATTGAGTGACTACCGTGGAAAGGTTGTTGTCCTTATGTTTTCCTTTAAAGGGTGCGGTCCGTGTGAAGCGATGTATTCAGGAAATCGAAAACTACTCGAAAAATATCAGGATCAGCCTTTCGCCTTCCTCGGTGTGATGGGTGACGATGAAATCAAAACTGTCAAACAAGCAGTCGAAGAAAAAAAGATCACCTGGCCTGTCTGGTGGAACGGTGGCCCTCGGGGACCATTATCAACAAAATGGAATGTCTCAGGTTGGCCTGAAATCTATGTCATTGATCATCATGGCATCATTCGTTATCGAGAATTAACAAGTAAAATGCTCGAAAGTGCAGTCGAAAAGCTGATGAAAGAACTTCCTTAGATTAATCCGCACTGAGTCTTAAGCACTTCATAATTACATTTTCTCTTCAATCATGGTTCATAACAAGCGAACCTGCTTCTGGTTCCTGTTGTCTTCACCGTTGACAAAATTGATAGACTCAGATTCCGTTCCTGCGATCCGGTTAATCACTCAAAACTGAATTCTAAATATTTGAATTCAATGTCTTAATTTTCACAGAAACAGAATCAACGGATAACAATCATGTCGGACATGGTTAGAAAAAATCAGAAAAGATGGATTATTGATCAGGCAATTCATGAAACCATCTCTGGATACAAAAATGACAAGCTGAGAAAAACTGCTTTCCTGTCATTGGTGGAAGCGGTCCGTAGAGAATCTGACCTTCTCCGCCCTGAATACATTCTGAGACAAGGAAACTTCGGGTTTCTGAAATCCTGTTTTCAAGGTCTTTGTAATATTACCCGTCATTACAGGGACTGGATTCGGCTTCCTGCCTTATGGTCAACGAATGAAGAAAGTCTTTTAAAACAATTTCAGTCTCTGGTGAATCACCAGTTTACTAATCATTCAGTCCCTATATTCATGTTATCGGCCTGGCTTGAAGATCCAGGTCCAGGATGCTGGCAAAAACAGATATGGTACAGGCATGTCGGGTTAGGAAATAATATTCGGGGAGCCAATCTCCCTGTGAAGCTGACAAAAAAAATGGCGGAAGACTTTATGAAAGCTCCTGATCATTTCAACGTTGATCAGGCTTTAACCTGTTCCATTTATGGCTTTCCTGAAAAAGTGAATCCCTTTTTTTACGGAATGACAAAAAAACGACGAAAGTGGCATATTGTGAATTGCAACAAATTGAAACAAGAAATGAATGAACATTGGAAACATGCAGCAATCGCTGATTTCAAATTGGAAGAGGAAAACGAAACTGCTTGGAGTTATCGGTTGTGGTCAATCAAGCAGATTCGAACCCGCGCTGAATTGATCGAAGAAGGCAATGAGTTACATCATTGCGTTGCAGATTATGCCCAAATGTGCGCAGTCGGTAAAACAACGATCTGGTCCATGAAATGCAATGGCAGGCTTACAAGTTATCACTCAATAACGATTGAAGTTGACCCCAACGAACGAGTTATTAGGGAAGCGCGAGGAAAATTCAATCGCTGGCCTACAGATCAGGAACAGGAAATCATCCAGAAGTGGGCAGAAAAAGAAAATCTGCAAATTGCCATTTAAACAAATTTAACTTCGCGCACAAAAAAGCCTGACTTGGATATAAGAGACATTGCCTCTCGACCAAATCAGGCTTTTTTCAATCACCCCCGGTATGACATTTGCTATCGGAATCTTTTCAATTTCGATCCAGTAATAGTCCATATATTTTTCCCTTCTCCCGAAATTGATAAAAACTGCCAGCCTTGCCAGATCATTCCAATCAGAATTTTTGTACAATTCTTTCTAAATTAACTTTGCAGGCTCAAGAATTGAGTTCTCACCGAATATTTTAATTGGGTTTGCGCGCAAAGAATCTATCTGAAAATCTATAAAACAAGGGAATCCATGTTTTCCATCTGCAGTTTTGAAAGCCGGCGGGCTGAAGAAATGAAATCGCTGATCGAACGTCAAGGAGGTCAGGCAACAGTTGTCAAATCGATGCAGGAAGTTCCACTCACTGATAATAAAGACGTATTAGAATTTGCTGATAACCTGATCAATGAACAGTACCAGATTGTCCTTTTCATGACTGGAGTAGGAGCAACCCAGCTTCTTAATATTGTGGAAACCACTTTTTCGCGTGACATTTTCCTGCAAGCGCTCGAAAAATGCACCGTGATTGTTCGTGGTCCTAAACCAGCTGCTGTCCTGAAAAAATGGGGAATTCAAGTCGATTTCAAAGCCCCTTCCCCAAACACCTGGAAAGAAATTCTCCAGATGATTGACGAGGGAATTCCTATTCAAAACAAAAATATGGCCATTCAGGAATATGGGATCTCCAACCCTGAATTTTACGCTGAACTTAAAAAAAAGGACGCAATTGTTCACCCGGTCACCGTTTATCGCTGGGCGTTTCCAGACGATCCTGAACCCCTTTATCAATCAGTCCGCAATACAATTGATGGAATTTTTGATGCCCTGCTTTTCACAAGCGCCAATCAATTAACTCACGTTTTACAAGCAGCAGAGACCCTGAAATTGAAAGAAGAATGGATTCAGGCTGCAAAGAAAATGTTAATTGCTTCTATTGGGCCGACAGCTAGTGAAAAAATTCGATCTGAAGGACTACAAGTTGATTTGGAAGCTTCCCCTCCCAAAATGGGAACGCTTGTACGCATGACACTGGAACAGGGACCGGATATAATACTCAACAAGTAATAAAAATTTCGATATTAATTTAAAAGTCATTTACGAATATTTTTTCAGGAGAGCACCTTGCCTCAACCGGAATACGAAAACAGT
>JAJRVU010000224.1 GCA_024277145.1 Planctomycetota bacterium | reverse complement strand
GTTCATCTTTGTTTTTAAAATAGAGGTAAAGGGTTCCGGGACTTAGCTCAGCTTCCCTGGCAATGTCTTCAATAGTGGATTTGGAATACCCTTTTTCAGAAAATACCCGTTTAGCAGCCACGATAATCTGTTGGCGTCTTCTTTCGCGTTCTCTCTGTTTTCTTTCCTGTATTCCCATAATCTTATGAAGTCAATTTATTTCATTGTTTTAACTATAATTGATAGGTCGTCTTTGTCAAGTAATAATTATTCAATTTATTATGAATTAATATAATATTATTGAGAGGAATACCCCGGACGTCCGACTTACACTGCCTGACCCGGATGACGACCTTTACGTTCAAGTATTCTTTTAAAATTGGGCTGTTGAATTATTTCATTCAATCTGCTTTGAAGGGCTTTGAGTTGCTCTATACTGGTAAATGTCAGATTCAACCCGTAAACAGTGCCCTCAAATTCTTTGGGAGGGATCAATTTGATGTCATTGCTCAGCTTAAGGTTTTTGCGATGAATCTCAAAACTTTTTTCCGCCTCTGCAATTCTGGGATATCTAAGTTGCCGCAAATAAGAACGTAATTTGCGACTTTTTTGGCCTCGATCAAAGTCCCGGTGGGTCACAATTTCAATGAAATGCGGGGCCGCCATTACCGCTTGCATAGAAAGACCATCCCGCCGTGAGATTTCTTTGACCAGGGTAACGATTTCTTTTTGTTTGTTGAGCCCTATTTTCAACTGATCAAATAAACGGCTAAAGGCAATTGCACAATCAACTTCCAACGATTCCAGTTCCTTGGCCATCGCGAGTGAAACTGTATCGGCCAGGATACTGCACTGGATAGGCTTCGGAAGAAGACTGAGGCTTTTTATTTTGTCGATAATCGTTGGATTATCGGGTAATCCAAGACTTGATGCCGATTCTGCCAAATGCATAGGGTTGGTAATAAAGAGGGAAAGTTTTTGGAGGCAGCGGGATGTTTCGATAAGATTCAGTGACCGTTGGAGTGCATTTTCGGTGATAGCCAGGCGCAGACAATCGAGACCACCTGTCGCCGGTTTCAGGATGCATGCGGTGATTTCATCCCAATTCAGTTTCAGACAGGCGGCGATCCGTCTAAAGCCACTGACAATGACCAGGGCGGAATTTTTTTTTCTCAGCAAGGGTGGTGTTATGAGACCCTCGTGCCGAATGGACTCCAACAGATCATCGATTTCTGCCCGGGTAGTGATACGAAACGAGTCATCCTGAAAATTTATCCGACCCAAAGCTATCGGCCGAAACTGATCTGATTGAATTCCTCTAATACTCAATTTTCAATATTCAACTGATAGTCCGCAACTATCGCCGGTGAGCTGAGTGAGTGCTTCCAGATATTTTTTCCGTGTGTTTCGAATGATATCTTCCGGCAGCGAAGGAGCAGGGGGTTGTTTGTTCCACTTGACGGACAACAAATGATCTCTAACATATTGTTTGTCAAAGCTTTGTTGCGAGCCGCCGGGTTGATAGGTATCCTTGGGCCAGAACCTGGACGAATCCGGCGTCAGTACTTCATCGATGAGAATGAGTTTGTCTCCTAAAAGGCCGAACTCAAATTTGGTATCGGCAATAATAATTTTCCTCTCAGCGGCCATTTCAGAGCCTTTTTTGTAGATGGCAAGGCTCAGATCTCTTACCTTTGAGGCGAGGTTCTTTCCGATTCTTTTTTCTGCTTCTGCAAAATCAATGTTGATGTCATGAGCCCCAAGCTCTTCTTTGGTCGAGGGAGTAAAAATCGGTTCGGGTAATTTATCTGATTCTCGCAAAGCCTCAGGCAGATGGATTCCGCAAACATTGCCTGTTTCCTGATAGGATTTCCATCCTGATCCGGAGATATAGCCTCTGATGACACATTCGATCGACAGGGGTTCAGTTTTTTTTACCAGCATGCTGCGACCGTGCAGGATTTCCGCATAGGGTCGACAGACAGCAGGAAAATCGTTTACATTTGCTGACACCACATGATTTTCGATGATTGGCTTCATTATTTCAAACCAGTAAAGAGCGATCTGGGTCAGAATAATCCCCTTGTCCGGAATAGTATCTGGCATGACCACATCAAATGCGGAAATCCGATCAGTGGCCACCATTAAAAGATTTTCTCCAAGGTCATAGATATCCCTGACCTTGCCTCGCTTAATCAGGTTTAAATCCTGAAAATCAGTTTCGCTGACAGGTGTTTTTTTCATCGATCATCGTTCCTGTTGTTGTTGTGTAGGTGGGCTTATGCATCCCCTTCCCTACTAAGCGTTAGGTTGTTTTGTAAACATTCACGAATTACATTTATGCCATGCAGGGTTGTTCTGAAAGACGTGTTTTCCATTACCCGGTTGATTAATTCCGGGATTCATCTTTATCAATAAAATTTTCTAAAAGACGGATTGAATCCCGGTCCGGTTCAAGAAACTCAATTCCTATTTCAAATTTACCCGATTCATTCGATCGGGCATGAATGGGTCTTCCTTTTATTTCCAGCAGATCTTCTTTCAGAGCGATGGTCAACAGTACCAGATATTCCGGTTCTATCGGAAAATGAGTCTCAAGTAAAATCCCCGATTCTGATATGTTTAACGTTCTGCCCATTCCCTGTTTGACGATATTGTTGTTTTCATCAAGGCAGATATATGAAAGATTGAGTGACAGGATACGCTGGTGTTTTCTTTTATTTTCAGAGGTCATTGCATTTAGTTCCCAATTGGAATG
>JAJRVU010000223.1 GCA_024277145.1 Planctomycetota bacterium | reverse complement strand
CGTATGTTAAAAAATCGTCAGACAGGTTCCATTGAAGAAACTGATTCAAAAGATTCTGAGGTGGTTCCTGAAGAAGAACTTGAAGAGGCAGAAGAACCTGCAATAAGCCTGCTTGCGGACGACTTGGAAGAACGAATTTGTAAGCATGAAGAATGGGTCAAAACGATTCGTGATCCTGCATATGAAAAGAGCGAAGGTTTACGAAAACTGCAAACAAAGAATGGAAATGCAACCGCAGAGTATGAGGTTGCACCGCTTCCCGATGGTCAGTGGGCAATGCAGACTTCGTTTTCCTACCATTGTGGAAACACTTGCGGAAATGCTACTCCCTGGTCTCAATACCCGACACGCGAAGAATGTATCAATGAATTTGTGAATCGTGCGAATATATTTTATAACCGCCAAATTGATTCCAGCGGAAATAACAAACAACAGCAGGCCCGCACGGAAATGCTGACTCTGCTCAAAGGGGGACTGTTCGGTTTTATCGAACCAGAACCAAAGAAATAAATGATCAATATTAAAACAAGCTCCCATGTTTCCACGGGAGCTTTTGAGAATCGGTAATAAAGAATAGTCATCTATGAGGTTCTGCAGGTGTACCAACCAGCAAACAAGTTTGGCGATCAGACTCCTGCACAAACCATGAAAATGTCTACATAGCCAACGCAAGGAGTTGACTGATTTTTGTATCCATTTCATTGCGTGCACCAGCATAACTCACTTCTTGAGTCAGTTGTGTCAGGACATCAACCAGAGTCCAGAGTGTAAATTCTTTCCCGGAATCTCCAATCTGTTTAACAGCACGGGTGACAAGTGACCGAGAAATACCATGTTTGAAAAGAAACTTGCTTGTTTCCTCTGCATCACCAACCCGTTCCTGCATCGCTTTTTGAAGAACAGTCGCAAAACCATCTTTCCGAGCATCCCGTTTTTGAACCAGACGTTCAATAATGGTCTGAATTTGTGTCAGAGACTCCCTGATATTGCCGGTATGACGACGATGGTATTCAATCACCTCGACCGCATCCCAGACAATATGATTCGCGCAAACTTTTTGAAACCAGAAGGTCTGAACGCCAAGAGAGCGTTTCCCAACCTCTGAATTCCAAACGAAATATCCTGGTGCAAACGCCTCGCCCTCAATCTCAATCCAGCCTGCAGGATCAATCATGAAGCAGAATAAATCCTGCTCACCACAGTATAATCCCGTTCCTCCATTGAAGGCGGTCTGGGGTGGTTGGAAATCAGGAGCAGCCTCCTGAACTGCATTCAACAAGTCAACATTCCAGAGCCGACTGTATTGCGTTCCATGAATCGCCCGAACCCGATCCTGTGTCGTGAGCAATTGCAAAGGTTTGCTTCCATGCGGCTTTGTTTCCAATAAAACTTGACTGGCGGTTTCAGGGGAGAGGATATTAACCGTCTCCTTACTGACGCCACTCAATCCACAGAGTTGGGAAAAACTCCAGTGATTCATGGCAAATGCTCCATCATGCCCCAGATTCAATTGGACTTCATCACTTCCGACTTGCGGAGAAATGATTTCGGGAGCATGCCACAATTCTGTGGAAGCCTCCTTTTCTTCTCTGCAATGCCGGGTGAGCGATTCGAGTGAATCGAACGTTTCGTCCGGCGACCGTTTATAAAGTTCATCGTGAGCTTTTGTTAAATGTACCATCAGGCACCTCTCTTTCTTAAGCATGTTATGCTTTTTGTGGCCGTGAAGAATGTTTTCAGTCAAGGAAAACGAATTCCCACGAGCCAGAATGGGTTAATGAGTCAGTGACTCTTTTTAAATCGATAATGAGAAAGACCGATTCTCAAGCGGTCCTTCATCTCGACGGGAGATAAAGGAAAAGAGAGTGCCTGTGATTGATTTGCTTGGCAAGTAGATGAACCGTCTTTTGTGATCAATCCATTTGCACACTTTCTTCTTTTGAGGCAACCTCCTTCACCTTGTCATGTTGGCAAGGAAACGTCTGCCCCACTTCGTGGGCTTGACCAGGGCGATGTGCCCATGCTCATTCAAATTTTCAGACATAAGGAGAAAAATATGTTCGTGAACCGAGAAGAAGGAACCTGTCCTGAATGTGACGGAACGTTGGAAATCGTTGATGCTGATGACGCAACGCTGACTGCCAGTTGTACGGAATGCGGTGAAATCGCTGATTATGAATCGGACGCTTTTGATGGCAGTTGCATGGATCACTTTGTTCCATTTCATTTGCAGAAAATGATAGAGGCCGAAGAATCAAGACAGGTGATTGACCCGGATGATCTCTGGAATCGTTTTCTGTTGGCCTATTCTACAAAGGATTGGGAATCTGTTCTCAATCATGCTCATGCCTTGCTTCAATGGTTGAACGTCGAAGGTTTTCCACCCCATTTGACAACAGGAAGCACCACCGGTCATCTGACTTGTCAACTTGATGAATTTTGGAACCGTGCTGTTGCCAGAGCAGCTTGCATGGTTGCACTGGACCGGGCAGAAGCGGAGGTGGATCGTGCTGCACACTGATCGAATCTGGTCCGTTTCCGTAGTGGAATCAGCAGAAGAACTTGCCAGGATGTTGACTGAAATGACATGGTCTTGCTGCAATGCATTTTGTGTCAAAGGGCATTCTGAGTATGTTTGGTTGAACGATGCGACATCACCTGATGGAGCACAGGAATATGCTGTGATTAAATTGCATGGGTCCAATGATCAGCCGTTGCAGATCGAAAGTATTACGTTTTCGTGGTGCAATTTCGAGGAGGCACTTGGGTATATCACTCGAACCCTGCAAGAGAAAGATGACAGCAATTCTTTTTCTTATAAAGTTCATCCAGCACTTCAAACCCCTGATCAACATGAACGTTGTTCCCACTGTGCCTGAAAATCGGAGAACTTCAGGCGTAACCCCGTATTCTGTTTTGACAGGATGCGGGGTTTTTAAAGCAAGAATAAGGGGAAACTCTCACTTGATCCGTTTCTGCTGTTCTCTTCGATTTTCTTCAATCAACTCATCGATATTACGAGCAACTGCATCAATGAGGCTCGTATATTCATGCGTCATCGGTTCAAATCTCATTCCCTCATATTTCCCTCGAAAGTCTTCCCAGGGAACACCACGTTTTAACGCAGTGGAGATAGTCACAGCCCACGCTTGCATCAATCCATTGACGGTGGTTCCCGGCTTGCCCAGCTTGATGAATATTTCACCCAGTTCACCATCTGGTTTTAAATTCACGGTGAGATAAACATCCAGCCCACAATGAAACTTTCGTGTCAACCCGTTGCGTGATTCCGGAAAGCTGTATTCTTCCATAGTGAATTACAATAACACTGTTATCTTTTAACATGCAAATTCAATTTCACAAGTATGATTTATTAAAACAGTTTCTTAATACTTCTGGTGTCAGAAAATGGAAAAGGGAGAGGATCAATTTTCAAAACTTAATATTACGCAGGTTATGTTAACAAGACAGTATTTCATTGGCTTCACAAAGCCAGTCTGTTTTTTGTAGTGCTAATATTTGTTCAATAATTCAAGGTTTCTTACATCGTGTCAAACAGCGAGTTCTTGTCTGAACAATGCTGAAAACGTTTATTGAAACAAAACAGAGGTTGATCATTATCGTTTGACAAAAATCGAATTCTCATTTCAATTGATACTTGATCCTGACATTCGATGGATCCCCTCTCAACGGTATTTCATCTTTACGTTTTCGTTTGGGGAGTGAATAAAACTGTGGTATAATGGTATCAACTGTAAATGACAAACACAACAATCAATTCTCGGCTTGATAAGTCCTGGCGACCACAGGTCCTTGTCGTTGATGACGATGATTTCATTCGTGGAGCACTCAATACCAAATTCACCAAAGCAGGATTTGCAGTGACACTGTGCAAAGACGGTGAAGAAGGGCTAACTGCTCTGCGACAACAGCAATTCAACATGGTGGTGCTCGATGTCAATATGCCGGGCAAAAACGGAGTTGATGTCCTGAAGGAACTCCCTGAAACAGAGAATGCAGAGACCCCGACATTTGTTCTGACAGCTCAGGCTGATCATTGTGACGAAGTCTGCCAATTGGGTGCTCGTCGTTGCTTCATCAAAATGGAGCATAAGCTGCGTGATATTGTTGACTCCATCAGCAAGGAAATACTGGCTTCCTGATTTCAATATGGCGAATCTCGAAAAACTGGCATCAGAATTGGCTCAAATGCATGAATGGCTTTTTAACTCCATTCCCGACAAGCCTGTTGCAGCAGACTTTTTCCAGCAGATTGTCGAAGGTTATGAAGCAACCGTTCCGGTCAACGATATTCCGAAGCTACGAACATTGCTGACGGTTAAACTTCGTCATCAACAAAATTAGATGTCTCCTTTCATGACCCTCACCGGGAAATCGAACAGGGATTATGTCTTCACGGTTTTGTCACTCAACAGAAAGCTTCCCCATTCAGCAGGGGTTTATGTTATCACCAATACCGTTTTCGATGATGGAGAGGTTCTTCACCATCCCCTTTCTATCGGCAGTTGCCGTGACTTGTCAAAATTGTTCGATGAAACAAAAATCGAGGAACTGCGAAATGACGGGATGAATCGGGTTTGTGTAAAGATTGAGGAGATCACGGAAAATCGCCACCAGATTGAAAACGATTTGAAAGGAAAATATCTTTCCTGATCATTATTGCTGTTCGATCTGAAACAGTTCACCTCTTTTGTTCTGAAACAGGATTTGATGGAACCGAACCGCATCCTGATCGACACCAAGTCCCAGTGCTTTGGGATAAATGCGCCACATTTCACGAATGGTCAATTCTCTCCGGTTTCCTTTCCAATGGAAAATTTCATTACCATCAATCTGGAATTGAATTGATACTTTGTCTTTGTTTTTCAGTACAACATCGACCTGAATGACATGTTCTTTCCCATTCGTAAACAGACCATTCTTTCGCATCTCCCAATATCTTCGGTTGACGTGCTGGATTCCAAACTGATTCCCATCTTTGCCAAGCGAGATCATGCAGCAGGCATCTCCCACTGGAAGGATCAGGTTAATCTCACCGTTGCCCTGAATACGGGTCAGGTGAACCTTGAGTTGATAATCACCAGTCGGAACAACCGGTAAAATCAAAGTAGAAAAATCTGTTCCACTCCCAATAAAAAGTTCTTTTTTCTCTTTAGTGTTCTGCTCATGGCCAGAAGCGTTAATGAGTTTCCAGTTCCCCCGAAATGAGTGCTGACCGGGATCAATTTCTTCAAGCAGGTCTTTCTGCTTTGGGTACTGATTCGTTTTATGGCTGTTCCACCGTTTTCTGGAAAATTTGTTTTTATCATTCAAATGAAGCATCAAGCTGTGAAAAATAACCTGTTCTTCATGCGCTCCTAGCCCAAAACTATGCGGTTGAACCTGCCAGTCGCTACGAAGGGAAAGAGAATCAAGTGAACCTTGCCAATCCAATATTTCTGAACCGTTCAAGGTTGCCCTGATGGTTGCCAATGTTTCGTTTGCTGAGACTTTTAATAACAGCTTGTGGCGTTGATTGTTCGGGAGATGTCCCGGAATGTTCTGGCCGAACTCTTTTCCATAAGGTAATCCCAGACCGCACCAGTCACCACGTCCCAACGACAACATGCAACTTCTGTTACTCACTGGAAACATCAAGTTGATTTCTCCATTGTTTCGCTTGCGGGTCAGTTCAAGTTCCAGTTGGTAATCATCTTCCGTTTGAACGGGAATTGTTATTCGGGAAAAACCTTCAGGAGTGACCATCACATCATCCCGATTCATTGACCAGTTCCCGACAACAACATCATCAGGAACCCTGATTTCCTTCAGGAGATCAATTTTACTCAATAATACAGGTTTTACTGGAATACTTTTCTTGGAGTTGTCACTCTTTGGCTCAGGTTCTGCTGAGGGTTTTGTTGGAGCGATTGCTGGTTGAATAATCGTTTTTTCAGGGGCTGGGGCACTCTTTTCCAGAATGGGTTTTGGATCAGGTTTCTTTGGAACAGCAGCTTTTAATTCCGAATCTTTTAAAACGGGTTTGGAAGAAGTTTTCTGTGAAACCGATGATTCTTTTGTAACAGAATCAGATTTGGTGAACATTCCAAACCCTATGATCAGAAACAAAATGACCACCCCTGCAGACATCCACCATTTTCTAAAAACCTGCTTAATCTTGCTTCCTGATGCAACAATCCCTTGATCATTTGATTGAAGCTGTTTCAGCGCAATTGCAAATTGATTCATGGAAGAAAACCGTTTGCCTGGTTTCTTGGCAATCGCTTTCAATATGACCTTTTCGAGTGCAGGTGAGATATCAGGATTGAGTACCGAAGGGGCAGTCGGTTTTTTGAATTGAATTTGATTGAGCACTGCACGAACCGAACCGGTAAAAGGCAATTGACCCGTGCAAAGCTCATACAGGATCATTCCGAGAGAATAAACATCACTGGCAGGACCGACTCGTTCGATCTCACCCTCTGCCTGTTCAGGGGAGATGTAAGCAGGAGTGCCGAGGAACTCATTCTTCTGTGTCAATCTGGTTTCGTCGCTCTTCTCCTGTAATGCCAGACCAAAATCAGCAATCACCGGTCTCGACTGTTTTCTATCAATCAGAATGTTGGCTGGCTTCAAATCACGATGCAAAATTCCCAACTGATGTGCATGCTCCATTGCAGAAGCGAGTATCCTGATCAGTTGAACCGATTTTTTCAGAGACAATGGACTTTGTTTGATTATCTCCGCTAATGATCCCCCATCGATGTAAGGCATCACCAGTATGATTTGGTCGTCGGTTTCCAGTAAATCATACAATGGACAGATATTTTGATGCTGGATTGCAGCAACAGCCCGTGCTTCATGCAAGAAACGTTTTTCCTCATCTGAATCAGGTTGTAAATGTCGTCGGGGGACTTTTAAGGCAACATCACGTTTTGTTGTGGGGTCATAAGCAAGAAAGACTTCTCCAAACGCTCCTTCACCAATCAGTTTTTTGACGACATATTTCCCATACTTTCGAGGATGTTGGTTTTGCTTTGACACACCAGCATTTGAAAGGAGGCTCTTCTTATCAGCTTGTGATTGAGTGGAATCTTCGGAAGGGATGACTGTCTCAATAAAGTTCTCCCGACTACCACTGACACGGTTTGGCTGATCTTTTCTGGCAGCCAGCTTCAAACAGATGATCAATGATTTCCCCAGTTGAGGAAACCGTTCTGCGTACTCAGACGTATCAAGTTGCGGATCATTTCGTAATCGCAGGAGATATTCAGCCGTAATCAGTTCCTGAAATGAATCATGATTTTCTGCCAGTTCCGGAAAGCGTTTCAGATATTCTTCGACACGAACCGGTTCACCTGCTTTTAAATGATGTTCCAGCTCCACATGAACCAATTCCACCAGGAGAGTGGATCGATCAATCCCCTCTTTGGAAAGAAACTTTTCAATCTGCGGAGAATCACCTTGTTGAAGTAATGCTTCAAATTGGGCAATCACTTTTTCCTGTTGTTGCCAATCAGACATGCCGGGTTACTCCATCACTTTCAGGAGTTCAGTCCGGACAAGCTTGAGAACCCTGCGGACCGTCCGTTCAGAACGATTGATTTCCTCACTGATTTCTCTTTCACTGTAACCTTGCAACCGCAAGATAATAATCGTCTGACTTTGCTCATCAAAGGGACGCATCGTCTGTTCAAGTAATTCTGTCAGTAAAAGAGCCTGTTCCGGTGTCGGTTCACGGGAAATCAGTTCCCATTCCGGAAAATGCTGGCTTTCATCATCGGCAAACTTGGGTGATTCTTCCCTTGATATGTCCCGTTTTTGACCATGATAGTGGCGAGCCTGTTTGCAGCATTTTCGTATCGTGATCGTGACGAGTAATGCCCAGAGCCCGTCCCAGCTATCGAGATCAAATTCTTCAGTTTTCTGACGACGAAAGAAAGTACGGTAAACTGACTGCAGGACATCTTCCGGGTCCACCTTTTGTTGCAACCGTTCATCCAGCTTGGATTTCGCTAATCCCAGCAATCTTTTGAGATACCGCCTGAAAACAATTTCTTCTGCCTGTTGATCCCCAGCACCCAGGTCATTCATCAGTTGCTGGAAAGTTGTCAGT
>JAJRVU010000222.1 GCA_024277145.1 Planctomycetota bacterium | reverse complement strand
TCGCTTCGGCTTCAGTGGAATCGGTGAACAGCACATCAATATTTTCTTTGACTGCACCTTCCTGCAACAGGCCGGCAAAGACTTCCGCCCGTTCGGATTTTTCACCGACGATGATGCGGGATGGATACAGATTGTCATACAGCGCCCTGCCCTCACGCAGAAACTCGGGCGAGAAGATCAGCTTGTCACAACCGTATTTTTTCCGCGCGGAGGCAGTAAACCCGACCGGCACGGTCGATTTGATCACCATCACCGCATTCGGGTTGATCGCCAGAACATCCTGAATCACTGCTTCCACCGAACCGGTATTAAAATAATTGGTTTCAGCATCGTAATCCGTGGGAGTTGCAATAATGACAAAGTCAGCGCCGGCATACGCATCATGCTTGTCCAGCGTCGCATGAAAATTGAGCTGTTTGTTGGCCAGAAATTCCTCGATCTCGGCATCCTGAATCGGTGACTGTTTCCTGTTCAGCATTTCCACCTTCTCCGGCACAATATCGAGCGCCACGACCTCATGGTTCTGGGCAAGCAACACAGCATTGGAGAGCCCGACATAACCGGTTCCGGCGATAGCGATTTTCATGTGTAAACTCCTGGGCCATCCAGCAAAGCAGACAACGGATTGGATATAGTCGCCGGATTATAACCCTCCGGGACCTAAAACAAACACCTGGCCGGCAGTGTCACACAACTGTCACTAACGCACATCGGTTTTCAGCAACGTCAGTTTGGAGGCTTGGCAGCACAATAGACCAATATTCACCCATGGATATACTGCCATATCGAAAGATCTGCAGTTAGCACTTTTCAGCAGAAGGCTACAATCATAGCCGACATTGTAACTATCTCGCCATCATTGCTATGCTATGCGGAAACAAGGGAATAAATAGTTAGCACAGCCAAGACTAAGAAATAGGAAGGGCGGGCTCAAAAGAGAAGTGCAACACTTTACGGGAGGGGGTACATTCAAATGAAAATACAAAAATTACGAATAGAGAATTTGCGCGGTCTTAGTGATGTTAATTTAGAATTTGACCAACCAACAAATGTTATAGTTGGACCAAATGCAATCGGCAAGACAACTATTCTTGAGGCTATACGTCTTGTAAAAGCACTACTGATGCCGCGTTATTTTCAGGAAGGTCAACAAGTTCTTGTTTCATTGGGAATGATGTCTCCTCATCCACAGCTGAACAATTATCTCGAATTTTCTTCTATAGCAAGAGACCAAAGCATCCCAGTGAAAATTCAAATGACAATGGAGCTTAATAGTGAAGAGGTTGATTACCTTTTATCCTCCAAAGATCAGCTAAGCATGGAAATATTAAAGGGCCAACTTGGTCGAAATGAAGATCAGAATCAATTCGCTTTGACTCAGTTTTTGTCTTCAGGCGAAGGAAGAAAAAGACTGCAACAATCTACAGAAGAAATAGAAAAATTCATAGGTAATCTAAAGGCTCCCTACAATATACCTGTTCAATTAACGATAGACTCCAACAGTGGGAATATACAGGGAGATAATCAGTTAAACCAAACTATGATTATTCTCCTTGAACGAAGGCATCCACCACACAAGGCATTATTTAGTTACTTTCCTGCTGACAGGGCATTCCCAACGGGTGAAACAAATATTCAAATAGGCTCAGCAGAGGCAAATAATCAAATTCAATCACACTTAGGGCAGGCAGCAACAAAATACCAACGACTAAAACAAACAATTGTAAATAACTTACTTCTTTCGGGTGTTGATCAAAATGAATTACAAGAGGACTTTTCATCAGTACTAGGTAAGCTTTTGCCCGGTAAAGAAATGGCAGGTATTTCTGTTACACCTGTTGGCACATTAAAGGTATCAATTCGTGATACTACATCGGGTAAAGTCTTTGATATAGATGGAATGAGTAGTGGAGAAAAAGGGCTAATACTCACCTTTATGCTACTTCGACGTACCCTTGCAACTGGAGGGATTGCTCTACTAGATGAACCAGAGCTACATCTAAACCCCGCAGTATGTAAAAACATAATCAGTTTTATTTCTGAAGAAGTTGTTCAAAAAAATGATATTCAGGTTCTTCTATGTACGCATTCTGGTGAAATTCTTGGTTCTGCATTTGATAGGGCGGACTGTACGGTACACCATTTAAGGTCACATAATGATGCGACGAAAATATATGAAAAAGACAGCCATGAAGTGTTTAGTGCATTAAATCGGCTAGGCACTTCTGCAGCTGATAGCCTTTTTTCTCAGGGAAATATTTTCGTCGAAGGCGAGCATGATTCGCTTGTGTTGGAAGATGGTTTTTATGATCTTGTTGCAGGATATAAAATCACTAACCTTGGTGGAAGATCTGGCATTGAAAAAGAAATAACAACACTTCAAAAAGCCGAAATTAGGGGGGATCTCGATAAGATCAATTGTTTTATATTCGACTTTGACAGAATCCCAACAAAGATAAAAAGCACGTCATTAGTTAGGGTACTTCAGTGGGATAGATATTGCCTTGAAAATTATTTAATTGGGAGAAAAGAATTATTTGATGAATTAACTGATTTAGGAGTAACTGGTCTTGGATCACGGGGTAGCTTTGAAAAAAAGATAAAAGAATTGGCGTTACAGCAATTAAATGAAGTTGTAGCTAAGAGTATTTATAAAGAAAAATCTCCTGAAAGTGCTGGACTTAGAGCAAAAGAGATAGAAGGAAAAACATTTGATGAAATGGCAACAGTCTTATCAAACCGATTAAGTGAATTGAAAGATAATATTCAAACCTTTCAGTTAAGCGATTGGAAAAAAGATTTTGTTAAATCTTGCAATGATTCCCACACAGCTCTTCTACCAAAATGGGAAGAAGACTGGATAAAGCAGGCAAGTGGAAAACGAATAATTGATGATTTATATAAAGAATTCCAAATTAATATACCTAAACTTTCATTAAAACGAAAACTAGCAAGACGTATGCTAATTGACAAAACGGAAGATTGGACGTTGGTGAAAAGTAAAATTCGAGATGCATTAAGTAAGCAAGATTAAAGTGCTAACAAACTCATCCAGACAGACTGCCAAAAGCGTCACGATTTTTGCTATCGCAAAAAGCCTTGCCCCTTTCGCCTGCCGGTGATTTGCGGCGTTAATTGAACACTTCCGATTTGAATCCGCGCTATTACTATAACAGTTGAACATGCCCACAGGGTGGAAAAAATTATGCAAGAGAGTTGATACTCTCCCCTGAATCAAGGCAGACAGGGAAAAGGTTACAGATGATGGATGTTCCGGGACTGGAACCCTGGGCCTTTAAGGTCATGAACTGAGCGGTAAAACGGCTGCATGCAGGGTCATCGTAATTAGTCCGGTGGTTTTTAGTCCGGATTAATTGTTTGCAGTGGAGTCGAAGGCATATTCTGGCTATGCTTCGCAGCGATTTTTCGATGAGTAATACTATGGACATTGACGTAAAAAGAGTGGCAATGCTTTCCCGCATTCGCCTGACTGACGAAGAGGCCGCCGAACTCGGCCCTCAGCTATCAAATATTAT
>JAJRVU010000221.1 GCA_024277145.1 Planctomycetota bacterium | reverse complement strand
TAATCAAATTCAATTCCCTGACCAATTCGGTTGGGGCCACCACCGAGAATCATGACTCGTTTTTTACCCGGTTCACGTTCGGGTGTTTCGTCTTCTGATTCATATGTAGAATAATAATAAGGGGTGTAAGCCTCGAACTCTGCAGCACAGGTATCAACCTGTTTGTAAGTTGAAACAACGCCCAGGTTTTTACGATAATTTCGGACTTCCATTTCAGGACAATCCCACCAATAAGCAAGCTGGCGGTCAGAAAATCCGTTCTGTTTTGCAAGGCGAATCAGTTCTTCATCAGCATCATTTAATCGATGGACTTCTCTTATTTTATCTTCAATATTAATCAGTTGTCGAAGATGGCTCAGGAACCAGGGATCAATATTCGTTAATCCGTAAATCTGTTCATCTGACATTCCCTGCTTCATTGCATACCGAATATAAAAAATCCGATTTTCATTCGGGATAGCCAGTTTCTGCTTGATTTTATCCTCGGAAGGCTGTTTCTCGGTTCCCCATAAATCTTTTTTACCACCACCCAATCCGAACTGACCAATTTCCAAACCACGCAAAGCTTTCTGTAATGATTCTTTGAACGTTCGGCCAATCGCCATCGTTTCGCCAACAGATTTCATCTGCACGGTTAAAGTGGGATCAGCTTCCGGAAATTTTTCAAAAGTCCATCGGGGAATTTTGGTAACAACATAATCAATCGTCGGTTCAAAACAGGCTAATGTTTCCTGTGTTATGTCATTTTGAATTTCATCCAGTCGGAATCCAACCGCTAACATCGCTGCAATTTTTGCAATGGGAAATCCTGTCGCCTTTGAAGCAAGGGCACTCGAACGACTAACGCGAGGATTCATCTCAATAATAATCATTCGGCCAGTTCGGGGATCAATTGCAAATTGAACATTTGACCCACCTGTTTCCACGCCAATTTCTCGCATGCAGGCAATTGTTGCATCCCGCATCATCTGGTATTCTTTGTCGGTCAATGTCTGGGCAGGTGCAACAGTAATGGAGTCTCCCGTATGGACTCCCATTGGATCTAAGTTTTCAATTGAACAGATAATGACAACATTATCTGCAACGTCTCTCATCACTTCCATTTCATATTCTTTCCAACCAATGATTGATTCTTCCAGAAGAACCTCACTGATTGGAGAAAGGGAAAGCCCCTGCCTGAGAATATCTTCAAATTCTTTTTTGTTATAGGCAATTCCACCACCCATTCCACCTAATGTAAAACTAGGACGAACGATCGCTGGCAAGCCGATATCATCAATAGCATTCAAACCATCATCAACGGTTTTAACAACAAGACTTTTCGGAACATCCATGCCAATTTTAGTCATCGCTTTTTTGAAGGTATCCCGTTCTTCTGCTTTCGCAATGGCTTCCTTATTAGCGCCAATTAATTCAACGCCATATTTTTCAAGAACACCCTGATGAACCAAATCCATTGCAGTATTCAGACCGGTCTGTCCCCCTAAAGTTGGTAGCAATGCACAGGGGCGTTCCTTCTCAATGATTTTTTCAACGTATTCCCAGGTGATCGGCTCAATATAGGTACGATCCGCCGTTTCTGGATCCGTCATGATTGTTGCAGGGTTGGAATTCACCAATACAACTTCGTATCCAATTTCACGAAGGGATTTACATGCTTGGGTTCCGGAATAATCGAACTCGCAAGCCTGACCAATCACGATGGGTCCGGAGCCGATGATGAGAATTTTTTTGATATCTTCACGTCGTGGCACAGCTGATTCTTCTTACTGTTTAAAGGATCACTAAAGCGGTTCTGAATCCGTTATTTTGCAGAACCTTCACTTGAACATTTGCTGGCTCAATCAATTTTGAATTGAACCTTAAATCCACACCAATCTCATGTTCATATTTACAGCGGAATCACTGATTCCCGCTGTTTTATGTCCAATTTGAGAAAAAACGCGCAAATTTTCCCAACGTTACCATGATTTCACTGAGATTCAACCGTTCGCAGGCTTCTAAAACCCGGTTTCGGGAACATCGTTGAAAATATTCATTATTCAATTCAGTTGACAGAGGTTTCCCTTTCCTGTTTATTTGGATTAGAGGAAAAATCTGGTAAGCTGGATGTTCTCATGCCCATACTACTATATAGACAAAATTCCGACCTGAATTAATAATAATCAGCCATCTTCCCCCTACTGAGGAGTTCCCCCCGTGAAATCTATTTTGACATCCCTGCTAGTCCTGACTGTTTTGCTTATTAATATTGTCCCTTCAAAGGCTGATCAAGAGGCAAAAACAGATCATCAGGTAGAATTGAAGCAATCAGACAATAAAGTGGAAGTCCTTGTCGATGGCAAACCCTTCACGATTTTCAACTACGCACCCAATCAGCCTAAACCTTATTTCTCTCCGGTACGTAGTCCTGAAGGAATAATCATGACCCGGTCAGTTCCCATGCCAAAAGGTGCAGACCACAAACACCATAAAGGAATCTGGATTACCGTTCATAAAGTGAACGGACACAACTTCTGGGGAGAAGGCAGCCTGATTAAAAATAAAGAAGTTAAAATTCTGGTAGCCAAAGGGAACCCTGCCAAATTTGAAGTGGTGAATCACTGGGTCGATAAAGACGACAAACCAGTTCTCATTGAAAAGACAAAATTCAGCATCGATGCCAACCGGCTGATTGCATTTGAAATCAACCTGACTGCAGGAGAAAATCCTGTTATTTTCGGTGATACCAAAGAAGGATTCCTCGGCTTTCGGATGGTTGCTTCCATGCAGGAAAAAGAAACCGGACGGGTGGAAAACGCAGAAGGTTTAAAAGGAACCGGCCAATGTTGGGGGAAATACAGCAAATGGATTGATTATGTCGGGAACGTGGAAGGAAAAGTTGTCGGCGTAACGTTGATGGATAATCCGACTAATTTTCGCCCTTCACGTTACCACGTTAGAAACTATGGCCTCTTTTCAATCAGCCCATTCGGAGAAAGAAAATACACCAACGGAAAAGAAAAAGCACTTCTGCTGGAACTCAATCCTTCAGAGTCAATTCAAATTAAATATGGATTATACATCCATTCTGGTGAAACCGCTCAGGCGAAGATTCCCCAAGTCTACGAAGATTATTTGAAAATGAATTGATCGCAGTGCTATAACTTCGGTCTACCGAAACTTAATAAAACAATTTTGCCCTGATTTGTGAACCAGATCGGGGCATTTTTGCTTCCTGAGCAGTTTGAAACGTTGTTTTCTGCAAAGAGGGTACGCTTTTCAGACTGTTCCTACTTTTTACGCTGTTCCTAATTGGAATTCCTCAAAAGACCAAGTAAACTGCTGGATATTGTCTGGAAATGCTCAATCTCTCTTACTTTTCCAGATTGAACGGCTGAATTGAACAACTGGATTGAACAAGAAGTGAACCTGACTGGTTCCATTTGTCTCATTCACGGAACCCACAATAATTATTATGCTCATGGTTTATACGCTCATGATTGATACGATCATGGTGTATTTCAGGGGCTACATGAAATACAAATTAAAGGCGATTCGACAGTGTTAAGAACTCATACGTGCGGAGAATTACGAGAAACCAACGTTGGCGAAACTGTGACCATCAGTGGATGGGTCGATAGTTACCGGGATCATGGTGGATTGGTCTTCATTGATTTACGGGATCGCTACGGGATCACTCAAATCGTATTCAACCCTGATCAGGGTCAGGAAATGCATGATCAGGCACGAACCCTCCGAAGTGAAGATGTGATTCAGGTGAAAGCAGTTGTGGAAAGCCGACCTGAAGATATGTTCAATCCCAAAATGGTCACCGGAAAAATTGATTTGCTTGCAAGTGAATTGACCATCTTCAGCAAAAGTAAAACTCCTCCCTTCGAGCCGGGAACGTCTGACCTGCCGGGTGAAGAATTGCGGCTTCGATCTCGCTTTATTGATTTAAGAAGAAAATCGCTGCAAGACATATTGGCTTTAAGGCATCGAGTCACCCAGAAAACCAGAGAATATTTTAATAATCTCGACTTCCTTGAAATCGAAACTCCCATGTTGGGAAGAAGCACGCCCGAAGGCGCCAGGGATTACCTTGTCCCGAGCCGGATTCATGAAGGTTCCTTTTACGCCCTTCCTCAATCACCACAAATTTATAAACAGATTCTCATGGTTTCCGGATTTGATCGATATTACCAGATTGCCCGCTGTTTTCGTGACGAAGATTTACGAGCAGATCGTCAGCCGGAATTCACACAAATCGATATAGAAATGGCTTTCGTCGATCGGGAAGATATTCTGACCACCGTTGATGGACTGGTTTCATGCATGGTCAAGGAAGCCCGGAACACAGAAATCTCACTTCCTCTTGCACGATACACTTACAATGATGTCATGGAACGATATGGATCCGACCGACCGGACCTTCGTTTTGATATGGAATTGATCGACATTAAAGAAATTGCAGAGGTTTGCGATTTTGGTGTTGTCAAAAACGTGGTTGGGTCCGGCGGGCGTGTTCGTGGGATCAATGCAAAAGGGGCTGCTGAAAAATACAGCCGAAAAAATATTGATGAACTGACTGCCTTTGTAGGCGATTACGGAGCAAAAGGTCTTGCCTTCTTCCGTGTGAAAGATGGGAAACTGGATTCACCGATTGCCAAGTTCTTCAGTGAAGAACATCAAAAAGCGATCATCGAAAAACTGGAAGGTGAACCGGGCGATCTTCTCTTCTTTGTTGCTGATAAAGAAAACGTCACCTCAGCTGCATTGGCTGCATTGCGAGCTCGGCTTGGTAAAGAACTGGAACTTTACGATCCCAAAGAATTGAATTGCATCTGGATTCTTGATTTCCCATTGCTTGCGTGGAACGAAGATGAAAACCGATGGGTTGCAGAACATCATCCATTCTGTGCCATCGTTGAAGAAGATGTTCCGTTGCTTGAAACTGATCCGGGTAAAGTCCGGGCTCAATCTTATGATCTTGTTGTGAACGGAAACGAAGCAGCCAGTGGAAGTGTCCGAATTCACGATTCCAAAATTCAGCAGAAAATATTTGATCTTCTGGGAATTAACGAAGAAGAAGCAGAAAGCCGATTTGGATTCCTTCTGGAAGCCTTGCGATTCGGTGCTCCCCCGCATGCAGGAATTGCACTTGGCTTGGATCGCTGGATCATGGTCTTCTGTGAATTGGAAAATATTCGAGACGTAATTGCTTTTCCAAAAACACAAAAAGCAAGCGATTTACTCTCCGGTGCCCCCGCTCCGGTTGATGCTCAACAGTTAAAAGACCTCTTCATTAAGCTTGATATTCCCAAGTAGAGGTTGGTTCAAAACTCGGTTGTGCCTGTTATTAAATTAAGAAGTAAGCCCGCAGGTCACGCAGCAGAGAGTTTTGGGAATAGTTGTAATTGCCATTAATTTCTGTGATCTTACTGGAAAAGTCTCTCCGAAAACCATTATCCTGAAACGTCAGCTTCTTGATTAGGGTATATGATTATTCCAGATAAGAGGTCTTCAAAAAGATGATTTCAGAACACTGACCACATATGATTAACAATATAAAAGGGACAGACATGAAAATTGCCAGCATCGTTCTCACAATTGTGATGAGCTTTTTAACAAGTCACGCTTTGGCAGAGAAACCGGAGCTTTCTTCGGAATTAATTTTCCCGCTGGAACATTGGCATAATCATGGTTCCTGTATTGTTGAATGTCCGAATGGGGATTTGCTCACCTGCTGGTTTCATGGTTCCGGTGAAAGAAAAGAAGATGACGTCCTGATTCTTGGCGCACGAAAAACAAAAGCAACCGGCAAATGGACGAAGCCATTCATCATGGCAGATGCACCCGGATTTCCAGATACAAACTGCTGCATGATCATTGACCCAATGAAAAGGTTATGGATTCTTTGGCCAACAATTCAGGCAAATACATGGGAAAGTGCTCTCATGAAATATAAAATTTCCACCAACTACATGCAAGCTGATGGAAAACCACCTGTCTGGAATAGCATGCAAATTCTGCATATGAAGCCGGGAGATGATTTTCCCGAAAAAGTTAAACTGGCGACAGATAAATATCTTGCAACGCAAAACATACCGGAAGCATTTGTTCCGAAGATTGAGCTATGGAAAAAGCATAATAATAAACAGGCAAAAGATAAACTGACTCGTCGGCTTGGCTGGTTCACACGGGCGCATCCTTACATCCTGGATGGAAAGACCATGGTCGTCGGACTTTATTCCGACGGATTTTCATTCTCATTGGCAGCTTTGACGGATGACTGGGGAAAAACCTGGAGATTCAGCGATCCGATTCTGGGTGGTGCGAATATCCAGCCAAGTTTCGCACGGAAAAAGAATGGAACATTGGTTACTTATATGCGAGATAATGGTCCCCCACCAAAACGGGTTCTGGTTTCCGAATCGGAAGATGGCGGAATGACATGGAGCACCGTTTATGATCATCCGCAACTGTTTAACCCGGGAGCGGGACTTGAATTGGCGAACCTGAATGATGGCGATTGGATTTGTATCTATAACGATCTCGAAGGAGGTCGGCATTCCCTCGCTGTCTCGATTTCAGAAGATGAAGGAAAAACTTGGAAATGGACCCGTCATCTGGAACTGGATCCTTCAAAAAAAGGAAGCTATCACTACCCTTCAATCATTCAGGCAGCAGATGGAACATTACACGCCACCTACAGTTACTTCACCCCGACTCCTGAAGGAAGTCGCAAAAGCATTAAGTATGCAAAATTCACCAAAGAGTGGATCCTTCAAGGCGATCAGTAAGAATATAGAACAGGCGTTTTACTCTGGGTGTTGTTACTATCTCAATGATTCAATTTCATTTTAATAGCGTTGCTTTGCCAGTACCGCCGCGTGGGAATGTATTGGGATAGTCGGTATTGATTTGCTGGTCCTTCACTTGTAGAAACCGGGATTCAGCATCGGGAACCAGTTGATTGTTGATTCTGATTTTTCCAAGATGAAAATTTCGTACGGTTACGTCTCTGTCTGGGGAGAAAATTTCCACCCACTTGGAAGAATCAGTCGAAGGTCGCCAGGTCATCGACATTGGTCCAATTTCAACCAGCTTGAAATTGTCAGCAGGCGAAAATTGCAGATCAACATCTTCCACGTACATTCCATCCACGTCGGCAGCAATCTGAATGACACCCGGCCGAGTCAATTTCAATCCTTTTAAATGAATGTTTTTCAGTTTTCCCAACTTGTAACTGAAATCATTATCACGACCTTGTTCGAGATTAGGCTGATCATAGAATTTGAATTCTCGAATATCTTTGATATCCCGAATGATGATTTCATAGATGGAACAATCAACCGTTTTGCCATCTTTAAAAAGCTTGACTCCGGGCAACAGGCGAATAGAATCTGCACTTCTTTTTCCTGGAATTGAACCTGAAACATGTTCAATAGTGATGTGGTGAATCGCCCCGAAGCAAGGAGCCGAATTTCGCCAGTCCCACGCATTCAATGCAACCGTGTCATCATGGGAATTCCCTTTGACATTACGAATGAGACCTTCACTTGAAGGACCATTAACATGCACTCCGTCTCGTCGATGATGATCAAGCGACACGCCATCAACCACAAACTGTTCTGCATGACTCAAATGAATACCAAACGGTTTACTCTCTTTAATAGTCACATTGAGAATTCTGACTCTTTTCACATTTTGTAAAAGTATGACACCATTGGTTCCAGGAATATAATTCTTCTTTGATGAATAACCGCGTATGTTTCCATTGGCTTTTTTGTCTCCCGTAGCAAGTGTTGTCCAGATGCCACCTTCGATGGTAATATCCGTATCCATCGGTTGATCTTTCGGAATTTTTCTTTCTGCAAAACTAACGATATTTTTGTTTCGTACCATGCACGTATTTGTATTCGGTTTCAATCGAATCTCAGCGCTGGGATCAGCCTTAATTGAATCGCCAGATTGAAGAATAATGGGGCCATCTAGGTAATAAGGTTTTTTTCGAGCTGGGATATACACGATTTTATTATTTTTCAAAGCCGCTTGGAAAGCTTCGGTCCATATTTCTTCTGTTACTGAACGAGATTGTGATTTTCCTTCCTCATCCAGCCATGTTTCGCTCCAGGATTCCGTATGAACCAAAGAAGCAAAGCTTGAAAGAGAATCATCAGCACTAAAAACAGGTACTGAGTTCATTAACAATACGAAAAACACGGAAAGAATTATTCTAGATAACTTCATTTGATATATTTCATCTAAACAAGACATTGCAAATCCATATTACGCGAACAAGTCCATCACCGGTTTTCCTTTGCCATCTTTGGTGACAAAAAACGGACGATGTTCGACTTCAACTCCATCGCGCGGTGAAATACCGAGGGAGTGGTAGATGGTTGAATGAAGATCAGTAATAGTGACCGGGTTTTCAATGGTTGTGCAAGGACGTTCCTCAGCAGTTTTGCCGTACAGGAATCCTTTTTTGATACCCCCGCCAAACATCAGGACAGAACTGGCTCCGGTGAAATGGCGATGCATTCCGAAATATTTTAGTTCTTCGATCACATCCGGTTGCTTAACCTGATTTCCCACTTTTTTATCAGGCTTTCCTTCTACCATCATATCCCTGCTGAATTCACTTGCCAGAATAATCAATGTTCGATCCAGATTTCCTTTTGCTTCAAGGTCTTTGACAAGCTGCGCAATTGGACCATCAATTAAATGTTTCATATCAACAAGCCGGGTATGGCCATTATCATGTGTGTCCCATCCTTTGAAGGGAACATATTCCGTAGAGACTTCAATAAATCGTGCGCCGGATTCCACGAGCCGTTTTGCAAGCAGGCATCCCAAACCAAAGTTTCCCGTATTGTAGCGGTTATAATTTTCTTTCGGTTCCAATGATAAGTCAAAGGCTTTTGACGCAGGAGATTCCAATAACCGGTTTGCATCATCCAGTGATTTTAATAATGACTCTTTTTGAAAATCATCTTCAGGCTGTATGATCGGGCTTTGTTTGACAAGTTTTTGATACGCTTTATAACGGGCACGTAATCGACGGCGACTCATCCCTGCAGGAGGTCGAACTGCACTGACAGCTTGTGCAGGATAAGGAACACGAAACGGACCGTGCTCACTCCCCAAACATCCACCCGTTTGAAAAGCTTTTAATTCTTCTGCTTCACCATTTCCGGTATAAGGTTGTCCAATGTCAATAAACGCAGGCAAGGCTTCATTTTTCGGGCCAAGCAATTTGGAAATCCATGCACCGATATGAGGAGCAGCCACAGTCAACGGCGGTTCATAACCTGTATGCCAATGGTACTGGTGCCGGGAATGCAAAATTGTTCCTAAATCTCCCAGAACATGAGAGCGAATTAATGTTCCCCGATCCAAAACAGATCCAATCTGTTCCAGACCTTTTGATATTTTGATTCCTTCAACTGCAGTTTCAATCGCTGGGAATGTGCTTAAGACATCATTCGATTTTATTCCTTTGTAATAGGGTGAATAACGTTTCGGGTCGAATGTTTCCGTATGCGCCATTCCACCACCCATCCAGAGAAGTATCACACTATCTGCTTTGGAAGAAATTTTTGCTGATTGATTCTCTTTCGCAAAAAGTTTTGGCGTTCCACTTGTTATCGCTGCAAGTGTTGCTGCACTGGTGGCTTTCAGAAAATCTCGTCGTCCTGTATTAATAAAATTCATTTGATTACTTTTTATGCTTCTATTCATCAACAGATTATTTGTATTTGCATTATTCGCATTAATAGATTAGTTGAAATTCAGGAAGCATGGAAATCGTCCATAACAAATCCTGAATTCCTTCTGCAG
>JAJRVU010000220.1 GCA_024277145.1 Planctomycetota bacterium | reverse complement strand
TATCTTTTGGTACAAATTTACTTGACCACTACATACATACCCTGTTATTCATCCTAGCAAGGCGTTTCTAACCTTGAAGTTACATATTCAGAATTAACCTCAGCCTTTTTTATCAAGAAAACAACTTTTCAATCCGCCTAATCTAAAAAAAGTAATCAGATCTGTGAGGTCTGTCTGGTGATAATTTGGCATAGCATGACGTTTTTCAGCCAGCGCATCAATCAAATCCATGTCAGGGCTTCGTCTCAACTGGCTTTTAAGCACTACCATATAGGGCATTAAAAAAGTTGAAAACAATTCCGCTTTCCCGGCAAGATATTTATTCTTTAACTGCTTAAAATCTTTTAATGTAAATGCTGCACGCAAGGAATATAAATAATCCAGTGTAAATAATTCTGCCTGTCGGTCAGCATATTGATAAGCAAAGTCCTTGATTGACTTTTCAGATTTCAAGTGGCCAAAATCTACCAGGTACAACCCGCCCTGCGGTTTTAATATGCGTGCTATTTCAGCAAAAGTCTGTTCCAGTGCAGCAAAATCCGGCAGATGATGCAGTGCAACAGTGGAAGTGATGGCATCTACCGATGCATCTCCAAACATCGACAAATTAGTGATACTTCCTTGTTTCAGTTCGATATTTTGCAAGCCCTGCTCGGCAATATAAGCTTCTGCCCGATTTAACATTTCTGTTGACAGGTCAACACCAATAAAATGTGTTTCCGGATTTAATTTAGCAACCATGCCTAATTGGGTCGCAGGTCCGCATGCCAAATCTACCACAGTATCACCCGGACGAATCACTTCACAAATTTGCGCGCAGTGAAACAAATAAACAGGCGCCATAACGCCATCTTCGCGTCCAGCCCGTGTATAAGCCGCAACTTTATCAGGATCGTCCATAATCAAATCCGGTTCAGTCACCCGGGGGCTTCTTTCCGTCGTTATGAGTTCGCGCAGCATGGTTTTAATTACAGATAAACTGGGCATTTTAACCTCTCATTAAATAGCCTAACTTCAGATAATTCCTTCTGAGACAAGCACTGTCACTCATCTCTTGAAAGTGTTTGTTTGGATCAGCCATGAAAGCACCATGACTTCCCGCAACCCATCCGTCAATGTAAATAACTGGTTCGTTGTTCATGATCTAACTATAAGTCTAGCAAATTCTTCTTTAAACAACTTTCTTTCTCAACACCCTCTTATGATGTTACGCAGTTATTCTCGTTCCTGTACGGGAGCGTCACTGTCATGAAATCAGGCTATTGTGTTGAATTTAGTGGCATTGATGCAGAACCGTGAGAATCTGGTCTGGAAGCGGTTAATCAGCCTGGATTCCGGGTCTTCGTTTCACTTCGCCCGGAATGACAAAGTACCGTCACTCCACTTGGAAAGAGAAAGACCGTCATTCCGGCTGGGAATACATCTAATCCAGAGAGCAGAAATGGCTTCTCCCTTAACCCAGCTTCGCCATCAACAAATAATAACTGATGTTACGCAGTAACTCTTCCCTCATTCCCACACTCCTGCGTAGGAACCCATATAGACACAGAGAACACAGAGAAAGAAACCGTGCAGCAAGGATAAACAACAGATATTTCAACAGAGTCGTTGATAACATAATGAATCCAGACCACTCAAGAGCATTAAACGAGATAAACTACCACTCTGTGAGCTCTGTGCTCTCGGTGTCGATACAAAATAGAGGCCAGAGATGACTTTTTCTTTCACGGTCATGGTAAAGGAATAAGGGAAGTGCCACTGCGTAACATCAGTAAGTTATCGATAAATTATTTTCTCTGGTTCCCACGCAGGAGCGTGGGAACCAGAAAAGATGAAGATTAGTCTATTCAATCATAATGTTCAAAACTGGCTTTCTAAGCGTTTTGGCCGAATGAAATTGACTCCCCGCCCCCAATCTAAATCCCATCAGCATGGAATCCTTCTCATTGAGATCAAAATATTGCAGAAATTGTTGATTGACTTGCTTAACAAGAAGCTGATGATGAGCCGAAAGCCTCGTTGAGTCAGTATTTTTCAACCGATGAATCAACAATGTCAGACCAATCACTGGTTGTAAACTAAAGCCTTGCCGTGTCGCTTCCAGCCAAAATCGCTGAACGGCGCGCCCCCCTTCGATGAAGGCTTTTTTATCGTGGCCTTTTATCGACAACATCCCCAAAACTGATGCCTGGCGATAGTTCCACCAACATTTCAGCTCAATCATTTTTGACAAACCCAATCGATTGGCGACCTTGACATAGCCCCAAAAACGCAACAGCGGAAAAAATACTTTTTCCACCGGGTTTAAACCCAGAACATCCACCGGCATGCCATCTTGCGTTTCTTCCATCTGTTTTTTATTCCAGCGAATCTTGTCAAACAAGAAATCATGAATCGCCTGATTTTCAAACACGATTCTGTCATTTAGTTTAAAAATGTCGGCAATTTTTTTTATTTTTTCCGGCTCCGTAATCAGGTTGACATGAGCGCCATTGATATTTTCGATTGAATCTTTTAGTGCATTTAAGGTGGCGGCGGAAATTTCCGTTTTCTGATAGGGGAAACGGTTTGTGTAGCGTTGAAAAATGGCTAGGTAATAAGGATCTTGTTTTGGATCAGCTTCGGTGAGTTTTATTTGGGTAACATGATTCGGATTTTGTTGATCAGGAAAAAGCTGATAGCCTGCCTGACACCCCAAATGTCTGGCCGCAATCAGCAGATTTTCCAAAAACGCACCATGCGCAATATATGAAGCAGCCTGCTCATAGTTATATATTGAATCATCTTTTTCCGGCAAATTAAACACATCAATCTGTGTAAAATTTTCTGACACACGAATATCCCAAGGTTGAACATTGTCGCCAGAAGGGGCTCTAACCGCGGCTTCGAGGATTTTTTGAATACATTCTTTGTTCATGCGCTTTCCTGATAAGCTGTTTAATATCCACTGCTCAACAATTATGGCATTGAATCAGACATTTTGAAGTTATTAGTCTATTATTGAGTCAGTTTAATCGCTA
>JAJRVU010000219.1 GCA_024277145.1 Planctomycetota bacterium | reverse complement strand
GGTTGATGTTTCAAAAACTTTGACGAACTTGTCTGCAGAAGCAGAAGCGAGTTTTTTCCCGTCATAAGAAAATTCAACGCCCATCACGGTATCCGTATGAGCTTTTTCAATTGTTCGAATCAGTTTCCTGTTTGAGACATTCCAAATTTTCAATTCACCATTTCGGGAAGGAGCCCCTCCTCCGGTGACAAGCAATTTACCGTCACTGCTAAAATCGACAGCCATCACCCGGCTCACCAGTTGAGATTGTCCGACATCAAGAGGTTTTTCAGAATTGGGCCCGATCACTCCTGCATATTCCCATTTAGGAATTGAATTCCAGATGAAAACATTCTGATCCTGAGAGACAGAAACGATCCTGCCATCAGCAAGAATTTGTGCCTGGGTAATCGGCTTTGAATGCGCAGAGAAAGAATCAACAAAGATGCCATTCTCTGAATACCATAACTGAATAACGGTTAAATCTCCTGATGTTACAAGAGTTTTCCCGTTGGCTGAAAATTGAAGCGTTGAAGAATTTTTAATGCTTTCGGTAAATAATTTCTGAGCAGTTTGCTGACTGGTTTCAAGAGTTTTTTGATATTCCGTTCCCGTTTTTTCATTTGCCTTGGCCAATTCCAATCGTTTTTTGGCACCTACCAGAGATTTTTCATTCAGCGAAATCGCTCGGACTGCACTTTTCTCAGAAAGAATTGCTTTATCCAAAGCATCTTTTGCTGCTGTATATTTTTTCTCAGCATCAGCCAGCTTTTTCTTGAAGTCATCTTCTTTCTTTTTCGCAGCTTTCTTTTCTTCTTCGGTGATTTTTTTCTTTTCCTTATCAGCCTGAGGGGCTTCTTTTTTAACTTTTTCCAGCGAATCCGCTTCTGTTTTTTCTTTTGTTTTAGCTTCTTTCAGTTTTTTTGCAGTCTCTATTTTTCGAGTTTTTGATTTCTTGATTGTTTCCACACGATCTTTCACATCTTTTTCTCTTGCTTTCACAATTGAAGTCAGATGAGCCACCTGTTGCTTGGCAACCGTTACTTCATCTTCTGTTTTTTTCAATTTAATTTGTAAATTCTGATCACCTTTTAATTCTGCAACCTGTTTTCCGTCAGCCAGATTCCATAATCGAACAATGTTTCCACCCGATGATGCAATTCGTTTTCCTTCTGAACTGACAGCAACTGAGATAACAGAAGATTGATGATTCAGATTTTTCAATTCTTTGCCATCTGCAAGATTCCAGAGACGAACGGTTCCATCTTCGCTCCCTGAAACGATCTGTGTTCCTGTACTTTCCACCAAAGCCAATGAAGTGACAGATTTGGAATGCCCTTTGATTTCTAATACTGGTTTACCCGGTTTGGAATCATCCTGATAAAGTTTAGGATCATTTTTCCAGAGTCGGATAACAGAATCAATACCTGCTGTCAGGATTTGTGAACCATCTTTATTAAACAAGACAGCGTTGAGAATAGACGGAGTTTTCAACGAATATTTTAAAGAGCCATCTGTCAGGTTCCAAACTTTAATTGTTTGATCTTTTGAGACTGAAACCAGTTCCAATGCAGCCAGTTTTTTCGAGACGTCTGCATTCAAGGAATCTGCAGAAAGTGAACGAATTTGAATTCCTGTCACCAGATCAGTATGTCCCTTTAATTCCTTTATTACTTTCCCATCAGAAAGTTGTCGCAGACGAATCACATGGTCAGCTCCTGCTTCGGCCAGGATTGTTCCATCAGAAGTAATAGCCGACTTTACAATCTGTTGATCTGTTTTCACGGAATGATTAGGAGCTTTTGCAGACCGTTTCCAGAGTTTCACCACACGGTATCCCCCTGAAGCAAGCCACTGACCATCGTCACTGAATGAAAGGGAGTAAACGGAATCACGATGGGCTGCCCCTCCGGGATACATTGATTTATCATGATATTTGATACCAGCCAGATTCGGGTCTAATAATTTGAATGACTGTTCGCTCGACAACAAATCCTGAACATAGATCTGGTTGGCACGACCATACGCAACAAATCGTCCTTCGTTACTTATGTCCAGACTATAAATTGATTTCACTTGCGCAGGTACTGGTCGCCAATTAATTTTACGACTCATTCCTTTCGGATCAGCTTTCGCCCCTTCTAAAATCCACTGACGAATCAACCCAACTTCCTTAGGAGTCAATATGGTTGCTTCCGCTTCGTTCGGTAACGGAGGCATGGGTGAATCTGCATTTCGGGTGACGACTTGATAAAGCAAACTTTTCTCAGGATCTTTAACGACGAAGAGTTCGCCACTGTCACCACCTTTTTTAATTGTTTCGAGCGATTCCAGATTCACTTCGGATTCTGCTTCTGAAGAACTATGACAGGCAAGGCATTTGGCTTTGAATATCGGCAGGATATCTTTACCAAAACTGACGGGTCGTCCCAGTTCCACCTTGGCGGGTTTTACGATGACTTCTTCGTCCGAATCTTCTTCATTGTCAGCAAAAACCAGATTTGCTGATATAAAAAGTGTGAATATAAGAAAGAGGAAAGAATTTCTCAGTGGTTTATCAATTGATTTATTCATTTTCGTTCTCGTATACGATCTATAATTTGATTATTATTGGCTAACTGAATTCAAGTTTTGGTGAAAGGGATAATTACTTAACCACGGTGATGGCTACGGGGACATCAACCATTGCTTTCCCATTATAATTCATGTTTGCACGAAATATATAATTGGCAACCACTCCTTCGCCGGCATCTGCAGAGGCAGTCACTTTGATGACCCCTTCGCTTTTCCCTTCGGGAATAACAACTTCAGCAGCAGAAATCCCTTTAAAGCTGGATGGGTTTTCGGCCTTGATTTTCACTTCAGATTTAAAGTCAGGCTGCCTTTTGATTTTAACTTTTATATCCATTGTTGCTCCTTTTTTCAGTTTTCCACCAGCAGGAACAACTGCAGTCAATTGGACAGGAGCTTTTTTAATTGTTAAACGAATGGGAACAGACGGAATAAACGCTGTTAATTTTTTTGGTTTAGCTTGTGCAACTGCTTTTTTATAGGTCTTATCGATTTCCGTTTTTTGCGTCTGGACCGTTTTCAAATCGGCTTCCATTTTTTTCAAATCTGCATCCAGTTTATTTTTTCCTGAAACAGCATTATCATAATCCGTTTTCATCTTCACCAGAGTTTTTGCGAACTCGGAAATCTTTACAACTTTTTCTTTCTGCCCTGAATCAAGCGATTGAAGATTCTTTGTAATCGTTTCTTTTTTGAGTGAGACTTTACTATTAATTTCGTTGATTTTCTTCTGTATTAAATCGAGTTCATTAAAGACGGTATTTAACTCTTTATCCTGTGAGCTAATTTGCTTCACCTGTGGAATTGACGCCTGTATTTGCTTCAATCCAGAAACAAGCTGGCTATTCACTTTTTCCAGTGATGCAAGCTGCGTCTGGTATTTTTCCATTTGAGATTTTATAGTTGCTGTTTCTTTTTCAAGATCAGACTTCTGTTTGGCCATGCCATCTAAAGCAACTTTGGAAGACTCTACAATTTTCTGTTTGGTACCCTGCTCTGCTTTTGAAGAAGTAACGTTTTTTTGCAGACCAGCAACTTTTGCAATCGTTTTATCCAGTTTTGCTTTTTCTCGAACGGCTTTTTCCGGATTTCGCTGATAAGAAACAGCCCCTTGCGAATTCCACGAAAGAGTATAAGAGCCAACTGGGGCATTGGAATTAACAAACAGTTTGAACAACTGATTGGCTTTTCCCTTTGCAATTTTAGGATTAGCAATCACGATTTTCTTAGGATCAGGGTTACCGGCAACAGTAAAGGAAAGCTCATTATCAAATTTGTCCCTTTTGGTCAATTCAACCGGAATGAGAATCTGACGTCCCTGATAGACTTCAATATCAGTTGTTTTCAGATTGAGTGCAAACGGTAATTTTTCTTTAACGACAGAAAGCCAAAGCCCCTGAGCCAATCGATTGATCACTGGAAGAACGGCATCAGGTGCCCAAACAACGGTCCCCACCCGGGAGACTCTTTTTAATGTTTGAATCGCAGCAAGTTGTTCTTTCTTTGCTTTTTCAACTGCTTCTGTTTTTTGAACGATTGCCTGTTTTTCGTTTGCAAGTTGAGCTTGAGCGGTTTTTAATTTTGCCTCTTCAGTGGCAGCATTTTTAATGGAAGCAATTAATGCAGTTTGAAGTTTTTTATCTTCAGGTTTTAATTTGGAATCATTCACTGATTTTGTAATTGCTGCATTGGCAGTTTTAACATTCTTTTGAAGTCCGGGAAGACTTTTTTCAGTTGTGCTTAGTTTCTGTTTTGCTTTAACCAGTTCGAGATTGATTTTGTTAACTGCTTGCACTTTCTGCTTATCTTCAATTTTTGCCTGCCCGACAATTTTAATCTGACCTTCCCAATCTGCAATTTTTTCAGTTGCTGAGAAAACCAGTTCTACTTGTTTTGTCGCTCCGTACAAAACTGCGCCATGGCATACAATTCCTTCCGGCAATCCTTCTGCAGAAAGTTCGATATTCTGCTTGAAACCATCCCTGCGTTGAACCATCACTTTTACACTGACAGTACCACCCTTCCTGATTAACAAGTTAGAACCAGCCAGTGCTTTATTTGCTCCCTGAACAGGAAAATGAGGAACCGTTACCAGGCGAAAATCTGGTTTAGGTCGGCGAATTACCACACGATAGACTAATCTTGGGTCACCTCGAATTTCATAATATCGATCACGAAGAAGAAGCTGATACGAACCATCCGCTGGAACTGTGAACCGATAGATAGAATCATCATTCTGCGATTCATAAATACCGGGTGCAATATTGGTTTTATCATCATCACCTGTTACAAGTCTTTTTTGCCCGAAGTTACCATTGGCATCTTTTATCAATTGATTGATGGCAAATTGTGGATCAGCAATTCCACCTGCACGGTGACTGATCACCTCAATTTCAAACACTTCTTTTGCCTTCGCTTCAAAAATGAATGAATCAATATCTGATTTTGATTGAAACTGTCCGTACAAATCAACAGGGACAGCAATTTTCTGCGATTGCTTGAGTCCCTGATTCGGTTCGACTTCTGCGATGGGATTCTGTGTTGCAAATTGAATTAAAACAGGATTGGAAGTTCCTGAAGGAGATTTGAGACTATGGTAAAAAGCATCCAGAAATGTTCCCGCTGCAGGAAGATTATTTTTGACATCAAGGATACTGGAGTCAGCTGGAACGTCGACTTCAAGGGAAAGTTTCTGTAATGAAATCCCATTAAATTCAATGCCTGCAGGAACGCCACCGGGAAGATTTCTCCCATAAAAGGTCAACAGGTTTTTCTTTCCGGGAATTGCAGCCGGAGGAAACACATAATCGATATGAGGAGCAGTTGTTACGGATAAACGGTAAGGAAAATCAGTTCCTCCGCGGTAAATAAAATCAAACAGCTTCACATAATATTTGCCATCTTCAGGCAGTGTCAGATCAATCAGCGGATCTTTAATGTAATCATCTTTACTGTAGCCAATTCGTCGCCCTTTTTCTGTCCAGACTTCCAGAGTTGCATTCAATTTTGAATCGATACGATTTGCATATGCTGTTATCAGAACTCGTTGACCTTTTTTCCCTTCAAATTGAAACTGATCCACATCTCCTGCGCCCGTAATCGTTCCATTCACCACTGAATTAATGAGGGTTGTATTCGCTTCTTCCTCACTCTGGTTCGGTTCTTTTTCGTTCGTTTCTTTTTGATCACTGACCAGGAATATTCGAGAGTTACTGATTCCAAACCGACCTGAGGCACAAACTTCATAATATCCGGGAGGAACATCTGGTTTCACTTTGATGAGAAACTGATTTGCAATCGGTTCAGAAAAACCGTTGACCATATGTTTTTTGGCAACTGAAGTAATGCCGGGATGACTGAAAACCAGTTTATCCGAATCATCAAGATCTGCAGAACTTGTAATTGAAAAAGAGACTTCCGTACCAGCTTGAGCACCGACAGGGAAGATTGAGTAGAGCCTCGGCTGTGGAAATTGAGCCTGAAGTGTTGATGAAAAAGGTTGTGCAATCAGCAGGAATGCAAAAAACAATCCAAACCGTTTCTGCAGGACATTTTTAGTCTTTCGGGCATTTTGCATTTCACCCGAAAGTTTCGTTTCATCCAGAGTTTCCCGGCTGTTCATCAACAAGATTTCAATCATTCCTAAACCTTTTACTTTTTAGCGATCCAGATAAATCCCACCATGTGGTTTTCAGGACCAAATCCTGCAATTCCATCCTGTATTGATCAGAACGGCATATTACAGTTAATAATATTGTTCAGGTTGTTTCTTCTTCCTTGATGAGCAACCCCTTCCACGAATCAATCTCATAAAAATTGATTCTTCGATTATTTAAAAATCATTTTAATGGTTAAAGAGAAATTCTTTTGTATTAACCAACGCCCACAAAATATCTTCGTAAGCAATTTTCACATCTTTTTCGTTCTTTTTAATATGTTCGAGGGCAACAGCAAGTTCTTTCTGCTGAGGATCTCTTGAATAAAGCCAGCGGTACAATTCATGAATTCGTTCTTCATGAGTCCGTTTCGTTTCTTTTGCAAGAAGTGCTGCCCTTCCATCGGCTGCATTAATCTTCTGCTGAACTTCGGTACTATTTAGCAGGTGTAAACTTTGTGCCAGATTTGCTTCCTGGGATCGTTCACATTCGCAAGCGGTGTCTCCAGTCGGCTGGCCAAACACTTTCAGGAAGTATGGTCCCAAAGTGGAATCAGCAAGTTGAATAGCACGGGCACCTTTCGGCATGTTTTTATAAGTGGCTGATGTTTTTGTCACCTGATGAAAACCATCATATAGAATCTCTGCAGAGAGACGTCTCGGATAATATCGCGAGAAATTCTGTTTATCTGCCAAGTTATTATTGTTTGGCATCGAACTGAGCTGATAAGTATTTGACCTGCAGATTTCTCGAACAAGATGTTTTAAATCAAATCCACTTTTAATAAAGTCATCAGCAAGTGCTTCCAGAAGTTCCGGGTTGATTGCAGGATTTGTTTCCCTCATATCATCTTCAGGTTCAACAATTCCTCTGCTGAAAAAATGTTTCCAATAACGGTTCACTAAAGATTTTGCGAAGAACGGATTTTTAGGACTGACCATCCATTTTGCAAGGAAGACTCTTGGATCATGGTCTGCTGAAATTTCAAACGGATCGTTTCCGAGCCCGGCTGGTTTCAACATCACACCCGACTTCGGATTCTTAGCCGTTGCCATCCCTTCATTATGAAAAATTCTTTTTTCACGCGTTGCAGAAAGTCCCATTCCTGCTTCCGGATTTTTCTTACCCATCCGAGTAAAGAAAGCAGAAAGCCCGTAGTAATCGTCCTGGCTCCATTTTTCAAACGGATGATGATGACAGCGAGCACATTGAATTCGAATTCCCATAAATAACTGGGCGGTGTCTTCAACCATTTCATTATTTTCATCAACTTCCCGATACCAAATGACAGCAGGGTTAATTTCTTTCGAACCGGAAGCAGTTAATAGTTGAGTCACAAATTCATCAAACGGTTTATTGTCGTAAACATTTGACCAAATCCACTGATAGAAATTGTAAGAACCATCAAGCGTATCATTCTTACGTCGACGATTCCTCAGGATAAAATTCCATTTATTCGCAAAATTATCTGCATATTCCCGGCTATCAAGCAGTTCATCAATCTTGCGAGTTCTTTTTTAAGGATCCTGATCAGCCAGGAACTTTTTCACTTCTTCATCAGTAGGGAGACGTCCTGCAACATCAATACAAAGACGACGCAGGAACATGGAATCATCTGAAATTTTTGAAGGAGAAATTCCCAGAATTTTTAACTTGGCAAAGATATGTTTATCAATGTAATTCTTTTCTGGTGGAAAAGTGACAGGTTCAGCGCTATAAGGTATTGTTGCACGGAAAGTAGAAACCTGTCCTTGGAAAAGTGCCATGATTGTCACTTCACCGGGAGAATCTTTGGTTTCCAGAAAACCGTATTTGCCAATGACTCCGACACTTTCTTCGCTTGATGTAAAGTTGGTTACCCTTGTTACATCTTTTTGAGAACCATCGCTGTAAGTTGCAAGAACCTGAATCTGCTGATCCGAATTCTTCGTCATCAACCTTTGTTTCGGAAAACATTCAATTTTGGTCACACGTGGCGTATCAGCAGAACCATAAGGCATGCCCTGTTCAATCCACCGGTACAATGTTCGGTATTCATCACTCTCAACAGACATCCTGATTCCTCCTTTATGGGGAATCTCTCCGACTGTTTTTGTCAGCATTAAACTTTCTGCAGGAGCAAGAGGGGAAACGCGTCTGCTACGCCCTTCCTTGACGAGAAACAGAAAATCGTCTTCCGGATAATATCCAAACAGGGATAGCATGAAGCCATTCTGGCCATTTGATTTTCCATGGCATCCCCCGCCGTTACATCCCATTTTAGTAAGTAACGGTACAACATCGTTGGTGAAATCGATAGGAGTGTCATTTGCAACACCGGAAACAGTCACTTTGATTTTTGACGTTTTTCCACTTTTGTGAACAACGGTGATTTCCGCAGTCCCATCTGCAACAGGGGTGACATATCCTGATGTGCTGACAGAAACAACACCTGCTGGCTTTACCTGATATTCAATATGACCAGTCAGATCATATTTTTTTTCGTTATTGAAATGCCCAGTGACCAATAACTGCTGACGGGATTCTTTCTTATTAAGCGTAATCCCTTTACCTGCAAACTGCGGTTCCACAGAAATGGAGTTCATCTCTGCCCAGTTGACTGAAGGTGGCTTCTGATTATTTTTAACATCTTTAGAAGAGGGCTTAAGCTCAGCTGAAGATGCAGAATTTATCATAATCGATAAAGCCAGAACCGAAAAAACTATCCTTATTGATCCCATCGTGGACTCCAGTTAGTTTACAGTTGGAAATAACAGGAATTGCTATTTCTTGTTTATAACAGTTATCAGGAAAATCGTTTTGTAGCTTTTAAGAGAGGAAGGCTTGCCGATCCCCTAAAGGATCAGGTGGTTTTTCGAAGTGATTTCAAGTAGGCAATTGGAAGCAATTTGCAGGATTACCCGACAATTAGTTGACCCTTACCAAATACTCAGATGCTTATGTTTCCCCTCTTTATACTAACATATCAACATATGCTTTTATGTCAAGTTTTTGAAATGAAACCGCTCAATTTCATATGAATTATCTCCTGACAGGAGATATGGTTATAACGACGCGCTTACTTAAATCCTCTATATTTTCAGGAGCCAACTGTTGCTCAGCAGAGAGATCGGCTTACAATAGCCTGAAGAACGACGAATAGCAGGTGCTAAACCGACCAAAAGAGTACACATAAGTCCACTCTTTTCAATAAGCATGCGAACACGTTTTTAAAACTTGATATTCAATTATCAGGAAACATTTTCGCGAGAATAGAAAAAAGTAATGTCAATTACAGCAAAACATCATCAATACGATGCCATTCAAAAAGCCATCCAATCTTTGAAAGCGGGACGACTAGTCATCGTTGTGGATGATTACGACAGAGAAAATGAAGGAGATTTCATTTGCGCTGCTGAAACCATTAATTCATCCACAGTTGATTTCATGTTGAAAATTGGCCGGGGAATGCTTTGTGTTCCGATTATAAATGCTGTCGCTGAACAATTACAACTTCATCCCGCAGTTTCAGTGGGAAGCAACACTTCTCTTCATGAGACACCATTCTTAACGCAAATTGACCATCAGGATTCCGGAACGGGAGTCAGTTCCAAAAACCGGGCTCATACTATCCGAATGATGAGTGAATCGAATGCAGTTTATTCTGAATTTGTTCGACCGGGACATATCTCACCTTTGCTTGCAAAAAAAGGTGGTGTTCTCAGGCGTGCAGGCCATACAGAAGCAACCATTGATTTATTAAGAATTGCCAAGATGAAACCGGTTGGAGCGCTTATAGAAATTTGCAGCCAGACAAACGATGGCATGGCAGACTTTGATGAACTGCAACAAATTTCAAAAGAACATGACATCCCTATTATTTCCATTGAAGAATTGATCCGATTCCGAAGAACGCAGGAACAGTTAATCAAAAGAGAAGCTGAAGTTGATGTTCCCACAAAACATTATGGAACTCCAAAAGTGATTGCCTATTCCGTTGCCCATGAAGATCAGGAACCGCTTGCACTGGTTTGGGGAGACTTGCCGAACTGTCAGGATGCCCCTCTTGTCCGAATGCATTCATCCTGTTTTACCGGAGACCTGCTCAATTCCCTTCGTTGTGATTGTGGCGACCAACTCAACATGGCAATGGAAACAATTTACAAAAATGGCTGCGGTGCAGTTGTTTATCTCCCGCAGGAAGGTCGAGGAATTGGACTGACTGCAAAACTGAAAGCGTATCAATTACAGGACGATGGAGTGGACACTGTCGAAGCGAATCATAAACTCGGCTTCAAAGCAGACGAGCGGGATTACATGATTGGCATGCAAATCCTGAAAGATCTGGGACTGACCCGCCTTCGTTTATTATCGAACAACCCTAAAAAACTGGATGCATTCCCTCTTTCCGGGATGGATCTGGAAGTGGTGGAACAGGTTCCGATTATTGCCCCTCCTGTTAAAGAACGAGAGCAATACCTTGCAACCAAACGGGACAAAATGGGCCACAACCTTCCGTAGCATATTGTGGCTCTCTTTTCATTTTGCGTTTTGTTCAATTTTAACGTTGGGCAATACCTTCTGGATTTTATTAATTTCAGTTTTAGTGAGATTGGAATTATCCAAGAGGTCAAGGTATGTCAGGTTTGTTAATCCTTCCAGAGAATTCAATTTTATAATCTGATCCACATTTCGTTTATTAATTCTAAGCCCAAAGCCAAAAAGCCGAGGTTCCTATCAACAAGAACCCCGGCGTTTTTTTATTTCAGAATCAAATCAGAATTAAGACAGAAAATTAGTTTTCCTGCCTTCCCGTTTCCTTTCCAAAGAAGAATGATGGCATCCTTCCACCCATTTTATTGGCATTGTAAATGTATTCTGAATTGAGAGACTTACGAATAATCTCCCCTGCTTCAGTCAAATGAGCCAGAGTATAATCATCCAGTTTATCTTTTGAACTCTTCAATATTTTCTCAATTTTTGCCTGTATATTCCTTAACTGCAATGTCGCCAGGTTAGAGACAGGCTTAATTGATTCGTTAATTCCGTTACCGGGCAACATTAAATCAATCATCCGTTTGAGATGTTCTCTTTGAAGATTTCGTCGCAAGCTGGAAATCATGGGAATCCGAACTGTATATTTTTTTCCGGGAGGAGTATCAAGCTCTTTCCAGATTTCAGTTGTGATCGTTTTCAGAAGTTCCGGCAACGTTAAAGCATCTTTATCTGAAGGGACTCTCAACTCGTTATCAAAAATTCTACGTAAAGTAGTCGGGTTTAAAATGCGGGATAATGTGGCTGCCTGGATAGCCATAATTCGATCATGGACTGGCCAAGTTGGTTCTTCACGAAGGAGAGAGAAATAATTCACCCCGTCCAACCATTTTTCCACCGTCATATGATTCACAATATCAGGAGTCAAACCGAAAGCTTCGTCCCTGAACGTATTTTCAATGACAAATTTCAAAGCAGCACGCTGTTGTTCCACGGGAACAACATTAACGGGAATCCGCCCATTTTTGTCACCTTTGTGATCTCGGTTTACAAAAGCACTCCCGATCCATTTAGTCATATTAAAGACGGCTTTCATCTGAAAAATGAGAGTGAGGTGATAACCTTCACGTGCTTTGGCCCAACTTTCACCATCTTTCACAAACTGGCTGATGAGGTTTTTACGATGGTACTTCACCAGCCGGATTTGATTTTCAGAAAATTCAAGCGGATTTTTTCCCAGGTCAAATAACTGCACGTGGGGATCTGGCCCGTAAACATCTTCATCTGTTGCATATTGCAGTTCCGGTTCTGCAACCCTGCTTAAAATGGGTTTTAAATCTTTCTCGGTTGTATAACCATATTCGATTGCCCATTCGTCGTAAGGACCAATTCCAATCATGGAATAATCCCCTTGAATCTTACCGGTTTTCACGTTGATATTAACGCCTATATAATCCATGACAGAGCCGGCAAAAGGTTTTTTCCCTTTGGTTTTTTCGTCGTTTATCTCGGAAAGGTTATAAAGTGAAGAAGCTTTGAAGTTATGGCGTAATCCAAGAGTGTGTCCTACTTCGTGTGAAACCAGATCCGCAATCAACGGTCCGATGAAAGATTCAGGAAGACCATCGAGTTTGGTTTCTTCATTTTTCTTATCTTTTTTCTTGTCGTCCTTATCTTTGTCTTTTTCATCATCCTTTTTATCATCTTTGGTTTCGTCTTTTTTGTCCCCTTCTTCGTCTTCATAAAAAGCCAAAGGAACATTCATCAGCATATTCATTAAAGCGACATCCAGACTTTTCCCATCAGCAGCCAGACAAAAACCATTCACCTGGCTTGTCCTTCCAATGAGTCCGTCATAAATATTGCTTCCCATCATTCCAGATTCAACTTGCGTCATTTGATGCCCGCCGAACTGTTTTACGCCCGCTTTTATTCTTTGTGCAATCAGATAATCTCTTTCTGAGGGATGAGCCATCCGAATTCTCGGATCCCAATCAGGATGAGAATTGAACCAGGCAAGAGTTTCTGCAGTGAAACCCGACATGGCAATTTTAGGCATAATTTTATTGAATTCTTTCTGGTAGTGTCGAATCCAACCATCTGTCAGGATAATATCCGCATCCAGAATTTCCCCCGTTAAAGGGTTCACCCTGCTGGGGCCAATCGCAGTACCCTTATTGTTAGTCAACCACCGAATAAAGTTATACCGAATATCTTCCGGATCTTTTTCCATGTGTGCTTTTGAAGCGGAATCCTGATAATGAACTTCGATGGCGTTGGAAAAACCGATTTTTTCAAATGCTTTATTCCATGCTAACGCTCCCTTCCGCACCCAACGCCGATACCGAACCGGGGTTGTATGTTCAATGTAAAAAACAATTGGTTTTTTTGGCGGACTGAGTTTCAGTTTGGAATCTGCTTTTTGCAAAGACCAACGATTGATATACCGAACCCGGGATTCGTCATCTTTGTATTTTCCATAATCGCTATAGGATGTCGTAAAATATCCAATTCTTTCATCTGCCTTCCGTGATTTGAATCCTGCTGTTCCTTTGATCTTGCTAATCGAATAATGCAAGGTCTGCAATCGACCGCCGGTTCTGGGAATTTCAAAAGCAAGTTCAACATTCGTCGGATAAGCTTTTGCCTTTTTGATTGTAATCAGGCTACTGGATCGAATGAGGGGCCTGGAATATCTACTAAAGAAGGACATGAAAGATGGAGGAAAGAAAATAGAAGACTGCCCGACAAACAATTGATCGAGATCAATAACCGGTCCTCCACCAGGACCCATTGTTTTGATAGGAATTGTTGTAATCACACGGTCTGTAAATAATCTTTTAACAGAAGCTTTTGACTCTGTGTCACCTGAGGATCGGATATCCATATAAGGAGCCATCAAAGCAAGCTGTTTATCAAACCGGCGCCAATACACATACATATCACCCGCTTGCAACCCTGCATACACATCGCCACTGGAAACAGTCATCGCAAAGAAATATTTTTGGGTAGCAAAGCCGGAAGGAAGCTCTGCATACATCTGGCCATCTTTTTTTCGTGTGTAGATTGTCCAGAGGCTTTTTTTTCCATCCGCTGTAGAGATGACTTTTTCATACCCTTTTAGAACTTCTGCGTGCGGCGTGAATTCAGGCTTCTTTGTCTCTGCTCCCACAATGGGATTAAGCACAGACAGAAATAGAAACGGGCTAACTAACAAGAGCATCAGGCGATGCATATCGAATCCTCCAGAATGATCGAAAAAAAAAACACCGAAATTTTAAAAAGTAGAACCAGACCAAATTGATACGAGCTTCTTACCGACTCCGTTTGAGAAACTCCTATCGAAACCTGACGACCAGTCCATGATAAATAGAATAAAGCACCAAATCTACCCTTATTGCGTATTCTACTCGTAATAACAGTTTAAGAAGGGTCTATGGCAAATCCATCCCTGATATTTCAATTCATCCTAAAAAAAGAAAACCCTGTATTGCCTGATGAATGATTGGACCATGTATAGCAGTTATTCAGTTCCAGTTAGATTGATATTACTGAATGAACAGGTATGTTGATTTTAGACAACATGCCGCTTGAGTATCGTTACAAATGATAGAAAAAGTAAAATCCATATCCTGATGACATGTGCGAATTACCACTTCACTACATCATATCTTGACACTCCATCATATCTTGACACTGCCCCGCTTAAAATTTCAAGATATTCAGGGCCTTAAGAATACTGAGAGCATTCAATTGGGTTTGTTGTCAGTAATTCAAACAGGACTTTATACAGATTATCTTTTCAACAAAACTCATTCTCTCCATGATGCAGACGTTCCAAGATTCGTTAACAATTGCAAAAGACAAAATCCTGAATAAGACCCAGATGACAAACGTGTGAAGTTGGGATAACCCTGCCAGATAAAGTACTGGCTACTACAGATTAACCTCTGCATCTTACCTGTTTTTTTTGTGCCTCTGTCCAATACCTACTTCCTGGCGAATTCAAAATATTGTACCGGTTATTTTTCACTATTCGCAATACAATCAATCAGCAGGTCTTTAAGTTCCTGTTTCTCAGAATAATTCTTAGTTCGTAAAGACTCCAAAGCCTTCCTCCAGTCCTGTCTGGTCAATGTGGGGAAAGCTCTTTTTGATTTTTGTAGTTGATTCGTTAATTGAACAAACCGATTATTTTTTTTTGAATAATAGATTGCTTGACTATCGGATATTCCTCTTAAATTTTTATAGTTCCAGTAAGACCAATGAAGATTCAGTTCTTCAAACAGATTAATGACATCCCGATTATAAGACAAATAATTGTCTGCTTTAGTCATTGCACCAAATTCACCAACCCATATCGGCATGCCTGCTATTTGCCCTGGAAGAATCCTGCTTTTTAAATTTTTTTTTAATGCGAGTTGATTAAATGTTTTTCCTTGTATCACAGATGGATAAGCAGTTTTCCCTTCGATATAAATTCCCGGTTCATAAAAATGAACACTCAAAACGGCATTGTTGTCCAAATCAGGTTTTATCCAACCGATGTTTTTTGCCCACAAGTTTCCTTCCAGAAAAACAATATGCTTGTCATCGGTTTTTCTGATTTCTTTTATAATACCCCTATAAACCTGATTAAATATCTTTTTGTTGGGTGCGTTTGGTTCATTCAGTAAATCATAACCTGCAATGACAGATTCATTTTTGTATCTTGATGCAATTATTTTCCATAAAGCGGACAGTCTCTTCTGGTAACTCTTTCCAGACCATAATTTATTCAACCCCTGATTTCCCGAATGAGGGCTCGAATTATGACCTCCGGGTGATTGCCTCATGCTGATAACCAGATAAATATCATGTTTTTTTGCCCACCCGACAACCCTGTCCAGCTTCTTGAAATTTTCTTCCCGATAGGAAAAAGGTATTGAGTCGTACTCAAAATCTTTGTATGTGTTCAGTGATAATCGTACCAGGTTCATCCCCATTTTTTTTATATTTATGAAATCATCTTCCGTAACAATATGGTTAATCATCTCATCAAATATTATTTCCAGTTTTTTGTTGTTAACGATACCTTCGGGCACATCACCTCTCATGGAACCAAAGTCCATTTGTATTCCCCGAAACCTGACTTTTCTACCATCTCCATCAAGAATTTGATTTCCTTTTACAGAAACAAAAGAAAGCCCTTTTGCTTGAGAAGCAGCAAATAAAGATGCTTTGAAATAATGACCACCCTGCTGAATGACCAACGGAAGTAACAATAAAAGAAGAACGACTGATAATAATTCTGAAGTTCTCTGTTTCATTCCACTGTTCCTTTTTATCATATGAAGTTCAGTAGTTGACATGAAAGTAAAGTTGAGTCTTTTATACTCAGAAAACTATTACAATAAGACAGTCTCCAGAAATCACTGACACGACGAACAGAAAACCCTGTTGATTTTGCGACATTTTTGCTGTGAAGTCCATGGAAAAAACTTTGAGCAATTGCCGAAATCTGGCCTCTGCGATTCGTGAATTTTTGTAGTACCGGTTTTTACTTTCATCCATAGGGCAAAGTATACCTTATTCGCCCTTTAACGTTCTGAGCCCCTAAAACACCTGAAAAAGAAGTTCGGCACTTCATTCTTAATTGATATGAAGAACAATGCAGGTAATATTATCTTTGGAGCCACCCTCTTCAGCAGCCTTGATTATTGATTCACAAGCTTCCTGCGGATCTTCAGTACTTTCGAGCAGGCTTTTCAGATCAGGATCATCAACTCCATCGGTAACACCATCAGAACAAATCAGGTAACGATCACCTGACTGCGGGGTAACAATAGTCGGTTCAGTACCGGTTCCCCCTTCTTTTGTTCCGAGGTAACGATAAAGCACATTTCGATAACGGTGTGTTGCAGCATCTTCCTGCGAAATCGTTCCTGCATCAACCAGTGCCTGTGTCAGGGAATGATCCGTCGTCAGTTGTTTTAATTCATTGTCCCTTAACTGATAGGTTCTGCTATCTCCAACTCCTCCTGCATAAAACTGGTTACCGGCAGCAACAATAAAAGTGACTGTTGTTCCCATTTTATGCATGTCAGGGTCAATTTCTCCGAGAGCCATGATTTCTGTATTAGCTTCAGCGACCGATTCATCAATAATTTTAATCACATCTTCACTGGCCATTTCAGACCATTGGGCATTTTGGCTTAAGCCTTTTGAAACGAGTTCTATCGCCAGCGCACTTGCTTTTTCGCCAGCAGCCTGTCCACCCATTCCATCCGCAACAATAAAGAATCGATTTTCAGGATCAACAAATAATGAATCTTCATTGTTTTCACGAAAATTTCCTGTAATGCTTTTTGATCCACACTTGATGCAAGTCATGTTGTTTTCCGAATGCTGCTTTTTATTTTTGAATAACTGTTTGAACGGATTGAGCTTGGACAAGAAAGACTGATTGTCTGCATCTTTCATATTATCATGCTCATCAATTGACATACCAAAGCCTTAAATCTTTTTCGGACAAACAGTTTGAACTAAGTCTTTTACTCCCAAAGTTGTTGCACTAATCAACAACTCTCCTGCCTGGAATCCTGCTGTCGCACCATAATACTGATTCTGGCCTTCCACCAAATTAAAGACGCGATCTTTAGATGGTGGGAACTGTGTTTTATAAGCACGTACTGCATCTAATTTTAACGATAAAGTCTCTGAAATATCTACTACAAAGTGCCCTCCACCTTCAGGGATTTTTAATGTCTGGAATCCTAATGGGTACCAAATCTGCTTACTCACCCGATGAACCGGCAGATGATCAAATGTATCATCCCATTTTGTCAGGCGTGAATAAAATATTGCTGCATCAGTAATCTGCATCGCCTGCCAATGATCTGGAGAGGCCATAGGAGTCTTTTCAGCAATCCCCATAACAATTCGCGGGCGGTATAATCGGAATATTTTTGCTAATTCCACACGGGCTTCAAAATTGTCGAATAGTTTCCTGTTAGGTAGATCAAGTATTTTTCTCATCTGAACACCAAGAATACGGGCAGCCTCATTTGCCTCCGCAATCCTGACTTCCGGTCCGGGACTTTCCGGCGTTGGTTCCCCATCAGTCAAATCGATTATCCCAACCCGATACCCCTGTTTAACCAGGCTCGCCAATGTCCCTCCAACTGCAATTTCAACATCATCAGGATGTGCACCAACAGCAAGTACATCAAATGGCTCTGGCAATTCTGCCGTCATCTTTTTCTCCACACACAAAAAATTAAGTTGTCACAACAATTATTAATAATTTTAATTTTCAGACATAGTTCCTGATCAGTTTGGCGATGGCATGCGGTCGCGAAATATAAGGTATCAACCCACAGCTATGAATCCATTCTGTTTTACCATTCGGCAATTTTTTCTCCAATTCTTCCTGGCACTGACCTAGAACAGAACCCTCACCTTCGGTCCGAATTAATAAAACAGGCTGTTGAATTTTGGAAATGGAGTTTCTTAAATCAGTCTTCGAAATCACCCTCACCTGATCAGCCAATGTTTTAACTGGAATTTCCCCGGAATGTTTCTGAAAAAATTCCCATCGTCCCTGATCCATCAAAGGAAGCCAGTGTCGATGATTCATTGTTTGAATTTTTTTATAAAACGGCACTCGTCGCAGTGGTCCGGGTATTTTTCTTCCAACCGAACTTAATGCTTTTTCAAAGATTGAAAGCTTTCGATGGGAATAACCACCTTGCAACACCCCTCGCGAAAATCGATCTGGAAACAACGCAAGAGAGTTTAATGCAATCATTGAACCAAACGACGATGCATAGAGAGAAATGTTCCGGTCATCATGAAAATCAGAGATTTCTTTCAACACTTCAGAAAGTGAATTGATGTTGGCTTCTTTTCGTTGACAAGTCTCTGGAAAATAGAGAGGAGAATCAAACAACACACATTTGTAGTGATCTTTCAACAGCCAAGCTATCGTCGAATAAAGCAAACTGCCCGCTCCAACTCCATTCAGGAAGTAAACAGGCTCTCCGGTTCCGTAGGTTCGTCCTTTGACTTTTCCCAGTTGAGTTTCCAGTTCCCATTCTTCGCTTTGTTCACGAAACTTTTCAACAATCTGAACCAAAGTTAAAGAAGTGGAACATTCAAATTTTCGGTCCTGTGGAGCAATTTTTTCAAAAGCAGAACCAGATTTTATTTCGGTATTTTCTTTTTCTCTGTTTTCGTTTTCGCCGGGCAACATGGAATTAGCCTGAGCTGACTTTGAATCAGATCCAGTGAAGGATTCTCTTTCCATTTTGTTTACCTGAGACATATTTAATAATGCCTGTAATGCTATGCCTGTGTTTATTTATCCTGTAATGAACTTCGATCACAAAAAACATACAGGACCAACCGTCCAGTATACAGGGAATTGTTACAGGAAGATACCGGATATCAAACGGTTTTCTTTGAATTGCCTGCTAATTTTGAACAAGGTAAAAGTGTTACATCTTAACCAGTAACCGTTTTTTCATCTGCTTTACAAATCAGTTCGAATGCTTCTTCACTCGTTTGAGTTCCCCTTAGTTCATCAACAAATCCGGAAATTTGCAACAAGCGTCCTAATCTCGCCAAGACATGCAAATGAGTTCGGGAGTCTGTTGCAAGAACAAGGAAGAACATATCCGTGAGTTGTCTTTTAGGAGCACCAAAGGGAATTCCGGAAGAAGTTTTTCCAAACGCAAGAATTGATTTGCCAATGCAATCAGGAAGAGGGTTTCTGGGATGCGGAATTGCCACTCCATTATCAAAGGCGGTTGAAAGAACTTCTTCACGATCCTGCACAGCTTTTAAGACGGATGCTGGCTCCCAGATTTCCCATGTTCTGCCAGCAACTTCAATCATGGTTTCCAGAACAGATCTTTTAGTTCTGGCATCAAGAGGAACCTGAACAGTTCGCACATCAAGCAGGCTGCTTACCGGAACATCCACTTCCAGTTCGGTTGACTGTTGCATTTTCTCGAGGTTTTTTAATTCAGGTTCTGAATATTCTCGCAGCTCTTTTTCCAGCCAATGCGTAATTTCTATCGAGTGAAATTTCCATTCCTGCTTAACCTTCCTTCCGGGAATACGACCTCGCGAAGCAAGCTTTTCAATTTCACGACGATCACGCCCCAGGTGGGCAGCCAATTCATCCAATGTATACCAGTCGTGCGACATGATTCCACTCTTACAGGCAGGAGTTTTTGGGGTGGGACGATTTAAAAAAGTTCTCTTGAATATACTGGTACCAAAAGCGAGGTTGCATAGATCATCAGAAGTCAGGCAGGATAACCAGGATAAGTATCGCAGGCAAGCAAGTATCACAAGCTGCTTTTTGTTGATTCACTCAATCACTGAATTTACGCTACCAGAAAATATTCTCTTTTAACAGTCAGGAGTGGCTATTTTCTGAATTCAGGAGTAAACGCGGGACGTTTCCTGTTCTTTTACGGTAATCAAATCCATGAAATCGGACTGGCATTGGGAAACCAACTCTGAATAATCGGACCGCCACAATTCTTTTGACCAGATATCGAATTCAAAATAGTCCTGATACCCATTTTCGATCAATTCTTTCATCATTCCTGAAACAGGCAGAATCCCTTCACCCGGCAGACATCGATCATTTTCCAATGCAGGTACAGTTTTGCAATCTGCAACTTGCACGATCTGAATGTAATCAATAATGGAACCAATGATGCCCTGAATATTTTGTTCGCATCCCATGTGATATGTGTTGAAAGCCATTTTCACATTTGAGCGATTGCAGGAGTCAATAACATCAAGACATTGATTGACCGAATTGATAAAAGTCCATTTTTTCTGAAATGATTCATGCATAGGAAGCAATGCAAGAGTCACATTTTTTTCTGCTGCGAATTCTGACAACCAGTTTAACCCATTAACGACAGTTTTAGTCGCGTGACTTTCAATGTGTGTCCCTAACGCACCACCCACAACAATAAGCGTTTTTGAACCCAATGCATGCGCAAGATTAATCGCTTCAAGCCCATCTTCAACAGCTTCGACGAACGTCATTCCATGAGAACCGGTAAATCCACCCGCCCAGGAAAGGCTTGAGACTTCAAGCTGTTCATCCTTGATAAGTTCAATTCCCTTTTCAATGCCAAAGTTTTCCAGTTTATTTCGGCAAAGACCAATAGAACTGATTCCCGCCTCTTTACAGGCAAAAACATCCTGTATGAAGTTCCAGCGGATGGTCGTCATCGCATTGAGAGAAAAATGAGATGAATTTATTTGATGTGGTTCTGTTATTTCAGAATCAACCGTACGAAGTTCAGCGCTCGACAGGAACGAACTATCCACAAAACACCCGCGCTATCTATATATTAAACTGTCAAAAGACAGGATGTTGAAAAAACGATTCAAAAAACCAATTAGATCATGATGGTTACGTGTAAGATTCGATATTTGCTCTTACGTGTCAAGTGTTGTTGTAACGAAAAGCTGTATTGTTTTTTATTTGTTAAATACCCCTAAAATTGCATATTTAGTTTCATTTTGAAACAAAGCGTTTCAGGGTTGCCTATCATAACGTAACACGTTAGGCGATCCGGAATCAATCAGGAGACAGACTGTTAACCGGTAATAATTTTAGCAGAAGGACTTGATGCAACATTCACCCAGACATGGACATGAGGTGCACCACGAAAATGCCAGACAAACGCAGGACCTTCCAGCCGCCAGTTATCCCAGATGGCATCATCCCCGATATCATCTTCTTTGTAGAATGCAATGGAACATTTCTTAAGCCCACCCTGTGCTGCAAGACAGTTTCGGACTTCTTTTTGATCTGCATCACGAAACGGTTCCACCAGGCATTCCAGAACACCTTTCAAATGATCGTATTGATCTTCATAAAGTTCGGAAACAGGTAAACCGGGATAAGAACTTCCCTGCCCTCGAAAATGAACCGCATCTTCATCGGGAAGTTCAGCAATCAAAGCTTTGCTTCTCTGTTTTCCACCAAGCATTTTATAAAGTGCGTTTGCTTTTTCAGCTTGATACCAGTAGACGTTGCCGGGATGATCTGGTTTTTCTTCAAACCCACCTGCTGCATGCCCGTAAAAAATGGGGCCACCAAATGCCACTTTTGATTCAGGCTCTCCATCGGTCCTGACGGTGATATGCCGACCAGTGAATACAAATTCAAATTGATTCGTATTCGGATTTCCAAACAGGGCAATTGAATTCTCTTTACCAAATCCACCTGAGTCATCTTTAAGCTGTTTAAGAATATTCTTCTTCCACTCTGGTTGATACAAATCCAGAAAAATGGCTTCAATCATTTCCTGTTGACGGGAATTAAAAAAACCACTGCGAACAATATGTGGGGTAATATTCCAGTTATTCCTGACGTTCAATCTCAAAATCCCATGCTCTTTATGGACGTAATCCCAATCGAAACAAACTCCTTTTTTTTGTTTCTCCGAAAAGGAATTATAAAGCTCCAGAACCAAATTTTCGTTCCTGCTTTTTTGAACTTTATCATCAGCAAAGATAGAAGAAGTAAGTCCAGTTGAAGAAAGAAGTGCCCCTGCTCCCACTGTTTTCATAAAGCTCCGACGGTCAAGTGATAAATTTGAAAGAGGATCCGCTTCACCGAACAAGAATTGATTATTCATATGATTCCTTTATGAAATGCGATGCGATTGATTTGAGAGCATGGGCGATTTCAGAAAACCCGTTCCCTTTTTTATAGACTCACAATCCATTTGTGAACCCGAGCAGGCAAAGTATTCTGAGGATTCTCAAAGAGAGCATGACTGTTTGAACAGTAACCACTTATCATACTTTCATGCAAAATCCTTTGGTAACTCCTTTATCGTTCTATCTTTAACTGCTTTTATAATCCAGATAAAACAACTGGCGGAGCGGAGCATTACATTTGATTAATGACACAACAGAGCAACAAGGATGGAATCAATTCTATTAAGAAAATTGCCGAGCTTCTCTCCAGTTTGATGAGACAGAAAGTTGCTTAGACAGAAGTTAAGAAATTCTGGAGAAATGAGAATTCAGCAGGCGTTAAAAGATGCCGAGTTGATCCCGGGCATCATCTGTCATTCGTTCAGGTGACCAGGGAGGAGACATGACAAGATTGATTTCTGCATCTGTCACAGTTGAAAGTTTTTCTAAAGACATCTTCGCCTGTTGTACTAACTGAGGACCAACAGGACAGGCAGGGCTGGTTAATGTCATGTCCACTTTCACATGACCATCGTCATTGCTCACTTCATAAATCAAGCCGAGGTCAACAATATTCACCATCAACTCAGGATCAATCACTTCTTTCAACGCATCCAACAGTGAAGGTTCACCAGATTCATTACCGGAATTTCCAGCATCATCTGTCCCTTCTGCAGATTCGGTATTCGCTGCAGTAGAGATTGATTTTTCTTCTACAACAGGAAGTTCCGTAACAGGGAGTTTTTCATCAGGTTCTGCCACAGGTTTTTTCCGTGCATAAATATCATCGTCACGAACTTCTACTTCAAAAATCCCGATAGGTGCAGAAGCGGGAAGACACAATGCTTCACCTGTTTTGATATCAAATTTGGCGCCATGAAAAGGGCATTCAATTTCAGTTCCAGTAATTTCACCCCCCGCTAAGGGCTTGGTTGCGTGTGTGCAATTATCTTCAATCGCATGGTAGGTTGCATCTTCTGTCCGAATTAATAATGCAGGAACACCATCAATTAAAGCTGCTTTCTGGCCAGTCCCAGCCAGTTCCATCAATGAAGCTATTTTGTGAAATTCACTCATCGGTTGTCTGTTCTTTATCTTAAATTATTGGATTCTTAATGAATTTTGCAGTTTGATTTGTGCTGACTGATTCTTACGGTTTGATTCAAACAGTCAATCACCCAACTGGAGTTTTTTCTCAACAGCCTGACTGAGAGTATCACGAACAATTTCAACAGGAATGCGATCAAACACACGCTGGAAAAAGCCTTCGACAATCATGTGCATCGCTTCGTACTTATTCAGTCCTCGTCCCATGCAGTAGAAAATCTGTTCTTCATCGACTCGCCCTGCGGTGGCTCCATGCGTACAACGAACATCGTCTGCTTCAATTTCCAAACCGGGAATGGAATCATTCCGACAAGTTTTGGAAAGAAGTAACGCATCACTTCGTTGATAACCATCTGTTTTCTGGGCTTCAGGTTCAACCCGAATCATTCCCCGCCAAATCACCCGTGAGTTATCCCTGAGCACTTCCTTATAAAGAAGATCACTTCGTGTATCAGGAGCATTGTGGCTTTGTTGTGTGTAGAAGGAAATCACCTGGTCATCAACCGCAAAAGTGACTCCGTTAACCTCAGCTTCCGCTCCCCTGCCATCAAGCATGACATCCTGATGAATATGGGCTAACCGGGAACCTAATCCACCAATGGTCCATTGAAGGAAAGCATCCTTTGCAACACGACCACATTGATGAGCAAAATGCCAGACCTTTTCATTCCAGTTTTGTAGCTGAACGTATCGAAGTTTTGCACCGGCTTCCACAATTAATTCCACAGCACCGACATGCAAGCCGTTGGTGTCCGAATTTGCAGAGACAGTTTCTTCCAGCAATGTTGCAGAAGACCCTTCTTCCAGAATGACTAGCGTATGACTGAAATCAGATGCTCCTTCAGAAGCCATCGCTACCAAACTGTGCAGCGGAACTTTGACTTCTACATTGCGAGGAACATAGAGAACGGTTCCCGATGTCCAGAATGCAGCGTGCCAGGCTGAAAAACGATCCGTATCATATTTCACAGCCTTCTTCATAAAATAAGGCTGCAATAATTCCTGTTGTTCATGAACCAGTTCAGAAAGATCACCAAAAATGACTCCCTGCGATTTCAGTTCTTCACTCAATTCCGATTTCTGAGATTTCCCATCAACATGTGTGATATGACCGCCGAATTCTCCACGTTCTAATAACATGGAACCGAACTGATCCGTTGAATCTGAACCTTCTATAATCTTGTATTGATCCGGTTGAAAAAGGCGTAAATCAATTCGTCCCCATTCTTCAGGATCAAGTTCAGATTGTAAAAGCTCGCAATATTTTTCAAACGCAGTTCGGCGTAATTCCACAACCCAACCAGGATCATTTCTTGATGAGAGAAAATCTTCAAATATTTTTTCGCTAAATCCAGCAGGAGGTTGAACAGACATTTCAGTCACGGAACTCATGATTACCAGTTTCTAACCCTATAGTTTTATTAAGGAATGACTCAAAGTTATTAACCCACATTCCAAAAAGCTTAATTCAATATATTTCAGGAGCAATAATTTAAAGCCCCTGACTCACCCAACGGAACCTTCCATTTGTAGTTCAATCAAGCGGTTCATCTCGACTGCATATTCCATAGGCAGTTCTTTAACCAGCGGTTCGATAAACCCGGTTACAATCATGGCTGAAGCTTCCGATTCACTCAATCCACGATTCATCAGATAAAAGAGTTGTTCTTCTGCAATTTTGGAAACACTTGCTTCGTGTTCAATAACAACATCTTCTTCTTCAATTTCAATGTAAGGATAAGTATCGCTTCTGCTTTCCGGATCAAGGATCAAAGCATCACAAAGTACATTGGACTTGCAGCCATAGGCTCCTTTATCAATTTTAACAAGACCACGATAACTAGAGCGACCGCCACTTTTGGAAATACTTTTTGAAATAATTCGACTGGAAGTATTCGGAGCAGAATGAACCATTTTGGCTCCCGCATCCTGATGCTGTCCACTGTTTGCAAAGGCAATGGAAAGTGTTTCGCCACGTGCACCTGGCTCTAATAAATGAATGGCAGGATACTTCATTGTCAAGCCGGAACCGAGATTTCCATCGACCCATTCCATTAACGCATCTGCATAGGCAACTGCCCGTTTGGTCACAAGGTTATAAACATTATTGGACCAGTTCTGGATGGTCGTATAACGGAAGCGACCTTTCTTCTTGACGATAATTTCGACGACGGCTGAATGCAAACTGTCCGTGCTGTATGTCGGAGCTGTGCAACCTTCGACATAATGGCAAGAAGCATCTTCGTCCACGATAATAAGTGTTCGCTCAAACTGCCCCATATTCTCAGAGTTAATCCGAAAATAAGCCTGCAACGGAAATTCAATGTGAACTCCGGGAGGAACATACACAAAAGAACCACCCGACCAGACGGCTGAATTCAAAGCAGAAAACTTGTTATCAGCAGCGGGAATGATTGTTGAAAAGTATTCTTTAAATAGTTGAGGATGATCTCTTAAAGCAGAATCGGTATCGGTAAAAAGCACACCCTGTTTTGCAAGATCTTCCTGCAACGAGCCGTAAACCACTTCGGATTCATACTGGGCTTTCACGCCTGATAGGAATTGTTTCTCCGCTTCAGGAATACCAAGACGGTCATAAGTTTTTCGAATATCTTCAGGAACATCTTCCCAGTCACGTTCCTGTTTATCACTTGCTCGAACGTAATAAAAGATGTTCTGAAAATCGAGTTCGGACAGATCACCGCCCCAATCAGGCATTGGCTTCTTGAAGAAAATATCGAGAGCATCAAGACGATACTGTCGCATCCAGGATGGCTCGTTTTTCATCTCGGAAATCTGTGCAACGACTTCCCGATTCAAACCTTTTTTGCTGATAAAAACATAATCATCTGTAGGATCTTTAAACCCATACTGATAATCACCAATTCCAACATCGTCTTTTGCATCAGTCGACACGACTCTATTCTCCACGAGTGAAAACTGCTTCTGGTATTATCGAATTCCGGCTTTACTAAACCTAAAGCCAAAATCAAGTTCAGAACAATTTACAGTTTTCATTTAAAATTATTTGAAGTTCATATCCTCAATTAAAATTAAGAAACAAACACAAAGTTTTCAGGCTGTTTGAATTCAAACAGTTTCAAGTTCTTCTTTTTCTTCAGCAGCTGCTTCCGGGTGTCTTTCACGAACCATTTTGTAGCCATTGGCATGAAGCTCCTGTGCAAGGGAAGCATCACCTGTTTCTACAATCCGTCCCGCTAACATGACATGCGTAAACTGAGGAACGTTAAATTCCAATAACCGTTCATGATGGGTAATAATCAAAATACCCATTTCCGGACCGGAAAGTTTGTTCAATCCTTCACTCACCACCTTGACGGCATCGCTGTCCAAACCACTATCGGTTTCATCCAGAAATGCAAATTTCGGTTTAAGCATGGCCAACTGAAGAATTTCCATTCGTTTCTTCTCCCCGCCAGAAAAACCTTCATTAAGGTATCTGCGGGCAAATTCCACATCCATTCCCAATCCTGCCATCGTCCCCTTGAGTTCTTTTCGATACTCCCGCATCGGAATCAAAGGTTCCCCTTCTTTTCGATCAGGGTTCCGAATATTACTCACAGCATGGCGAAGGAAATCAGCAACTTTCACACCGGGAATTGTCACCGGATACTGAAACGCCAGAAACATTCCCAAACGAGCTCGTTCGTTAGGATCAAGTTCCAGAATATCAACATCGTCCAGATGAATCGAACCGGATGTCACTTCGTATTTGGGATGACCAGCCAATGCGTACGCAAGAGTACTTTTCCCGGAACCATTCGGCCCCATTAAAGCATGAATTTCTCCCTGGCGAATTTCCAGATTCACTCCTTTTAAAATAGGAGTCCCCTCGACGGCTACATGAAGATCTTTTATTTTCAAAACGCTGGTCATTACGATTTTTCTAAAATATTAAACTTGAAATAAAACTTTATTTTCAATTAATTTTTATGGATTCAGGAGAATTAAACTTCTGAAACAGCTTCAGGAATTAAACCAAATCCACTGTGATGAGGAATAGGAAGCATGTCTTCTGCCCCTTTTGTAATTCTTTTTGCTTTCATCTTGTCTTGAATTCGCATTAAGCCTTCCAGCAATGCTTCAGGTCTCGGAGGACAACCGGGAACATAAACATCAACAGGAACAACAAGATCAACACCTTTAACAACATGGTAACCGTATTTGTAATAAGGTCCGCCACCAACGGTGCAAGCTCCCATAGCAATGACATACTTGGGGTCTGGCATTTGTTCATAAAGTCGACGAACCCGGCTGGCCATTTTATAGGTCACGGTTCCGGCTACAATCATCAAATCTGCCTGTCGTGGTGTGGCACGGAATGCCCCTGCACCAAAACGATCGATATCAAATCGGCTGGCACCTGCTGCCATCATCTCAATCGCACAACAAGCAAGACCAAATGTCATTGGCCAGATGCTCGACTGCTTGGCCCAGTTCATTGTCTGTTCAAGCGTCGTTGTGATTACGTTCTCTTCGAACTGTCCTTCAATCCATGTCATTTTTCTTTTCCAAACTATTTTTTTTGGGTTTAGGCAAATTATCGAGGCTTTTCCCGAACCTCACTTCAGTCCGTTGCACAAGGAAAAAACCGACTCAAATGCCTTTCTGATAAACCCCACAATGTACCATTCTCAACTCAGGAATCAATTGACCCGGAACCAGTTTCTACAGGTTGAAACTCACAACATCCGTCACCATCAAGGCAACACTGCGTTAATTCAACACTTTCCCCTAAAACCTCTTCAATAATGGAAAGCTCAAACTCACAAATTGATGGGTCTACGCTGGCAATTTCGTAAAATGGGCAATTATTTTCGCGTAAAATAGGGAACGGCTCTTCAGAACGAAGTTCCACATCATACCCACGGTCCCCAAGAACATCTTTTAACTGTTTGAACCGATCAAGAAGTGTTGAACCGTTCACTGATTTTTTATAGCGTTCAATAAAAGTTTGACGAATATTCTCGACAATCTGTTTTTTGACCGATTCGTCTTCGATATTTTTCAGTTGCGACCACATGACCATAGCCAGATCAGCATAATTATCGCCTAAATCTCGCAAACCCGCTTCAGTCACTTTATAAACATGATGAGGTCGCCCACGTCCAATTCGGACAATTTCTCGACTCACAAGAGCCGCTGCCAGAAGACGATTCAACCGTTGTCGAATCGCCGTCGCAGTGACCCCTAATTCCGAGCATATTTGCTGAATTGTTGCAATATTCAAACGCTGCAACGTTTCCAGAAACTCCCGGTCATTTGAATCAAGTTGTGGTTTTACCATAATTACTTTAAACTAAAGCAGCTTAACAACACTGCCTATAAGGACTTAAATCATATTCATCGTCGTTTTACAACATCTTTATCTACATTGCTTAGAATCATTCTAACCATTTGACTCATTTATGACAACCAAAACTGTCTAAAATAATATTCCTTTGGTGAAACTGCCCCATTTTGACTAAAAATGTAACAGTTTCTGCGGAATTACGCTTTGGATCAAAGAAGCCTTTGTGTACCGGTACGAATTCCGGCAATGGTTTCGCTGAGATATTGAGTAACAGGTAAATCGAGTAAACGATAAAACAGGCTGTTTACCGTAAGAGCAAAATCACAGCATAAAATTCATGCTTGTGAATGGTTTTTGCTTATCAGATTGAAAACATTCCATCGCTAACTCGTTTGAGAAAAAAGTAATTTCCCGTCATCAGTCTCGCAGAAAATTCAGGAATACGGTTTAATGATTTTTCGAGTATGACGGATATCACCACATGAAGAAGGAAAGCAAGATGCGTATTTTCAAATTGAAACAAAAGTGGAGCCTCCTTTTTTTAGTTGCTCTGAGCGTCATTGGTGCTGGAATCATGAGTACCAGCTACGCGCAAGGTACAGAAGCTGAGACGAAATCCAAATCTGCCACAACCAAATCCACAGAAAACCCATCGGTAGAAAAACCGGACTCCCCTGCACCGATCATTCCCGTCAAAAAAAATAAAACGGTCTTTGAAAAAATCGATAGCAGCTTTGCATACAGGGTGAAGCAGATTGGAGGCGTTCTTTTTTATAAATTTTTCCAGAAAGAACAGCAGTCTGTTACTGTTGAAAAAACTGAACAATATATTCGCGATGCGGATTCAAAAGAGACATTCAAAATTTATCTCCCTAAAGACAGTTCATCTCCTAAAACCTTTGATGAAAAAGAACTGACGCTTCTTGCAGTAAAAGGACGCATCCTGAAAGATAAGGATGGTAAATATATTCTTGATGGCAAAATCAAGAAGAAAGCAATCGAATTTGTCACACTCAAAATTGCTTACAAAGATATTCCTTTTCAATCAAAATACATTCTGGATCCCGAAGATAAAAAATATCACCAGCTTCTTCCCAAGCGTGACCTTCTTAGTAAAGAGAAAACTCTCACTGATGAAGAAGTCAAACAATTGGGAACTGCAGGCTGGCTTAAAATTAATAAAAAATCGACATCGGGAAAATCGTGGATCTTCAAGGAGAAAGTTAGCGGGGCGCCGTTTATGGTTCTGCTACTCGCAGGAGGTGCTATCTTTTTCACTATATATATGGGTGGATACAACATCTGGGGTTTCAAGCACGCGGTTGAAATTGTTTCCGGAAAATATGATGACCCGGAAGAAGAAGGAGAGGTGACTCATTTTCAGGCTCTCGCTTCTGCCCTTTCTGCAACTGTCGGTCTGGGAAATATTTCCGGAGTTGCCATTGCAATGGTTTCGGGTGGTCCCGGTGCATTTTTCTGGATGATCATGTGCGGGCTGTTTGGAATGACAAGTAAATTTGTGGAATGCACACTCGGCCAGAAATATCGAAAAGTGAATCCCGATGGAACGATCCTCGGCGGACCAATGCGTTACCTGCAAGCAGGTCTTGCTGAAATTGGTCTGGCTCCATTGGGTATTGTCTTTGCAGTTCTCTTTTCGATCATGTGTATACTGGCAAGCTTTGGCGGGGGGAACATGTTCCAGGCAAATCAGTCAGGAACGGTTGTTCTCAGCACCCTTCAAAAATCAACCAATCAACAACTGGCATATCTCGATAATAGTATTCTCACTGCTGCAGAAAATAATAATGTCGATGAAATTGGAAAATTGCAGAGCCAAAAAGAAAAATTGAGTGATGAAAAAAAACAGTTCGAAAATTTCTTCCGGCCAGCGTATGGCATCGTACTCGCTTTTATCGTCGGTATTGTCATTATCGGTGGTATCAAACGGATTGGGAAAGCAGCTGAAAAAGTGGTCCCGACGATGTGCGGAGTATACATCATCGCCTGCATTTGGATTATTTTGAATCACATCACACAAGTTCCGGAATTGGCACTCTCAATCGTTACGGAAGCATTTACACCTCAGGCATTTGGTGGAGGGCTTCTAGGCGTGATGATTATCGGAATCACTCGTGCTGCTTTCAGTAATGAAGCAGGAGTTGGTTCCGCTGCGATTGCACACTCCGCTGCCAAAACAGATGAACCTGTTCGGGAAGGATCGGTTGCGTTACTTGGACCATTCATTGATACAATTATTGTCTGCTCCATGACTGCAATGGTCATTCTTATTACCAATGCCTGGAATAACGACGAATGGATTGTTAAACAAAAAATGAACGGTGCTGAAGTCACTGCAAATGCATTCTCTCAGGAAATCCCGGGATTTGAATGGGTTCTCAGCGTTGCTGTTTTCCTGTTTGCTTATTCAACTATTATCTCATGGAGTTATTACGGTGAACGCTGTTGGGAATTTCTTTTCGGCCGAAAACGACTTTTAGTTTACAAAGGCCTTTCCATTATCTGCGTGTTTATCGGTGCCATTGTCAACATGGGTTCGGTAATCGATTTTTCTGACTACATGATCTTTGCCATGGCGGTTCCCAATATCCTGGGAGTCATTTTACTATCCCCGAAAGTGAAAAGGGATCTCACAGATTACTGGAAAAGATATAAAAACGGAGAATTCAAAACTTTCAAATAAATTCTTAACACTCAACAAGGTGAAAAGATTATAATTTAATCAGAGCTAGTCAATATTTTTAATAAGGATCAATCATGAGTGACTTTAACCCGAAAAAAATTGTTGTCCCTGTCGATTTTTCAGGGGAAACAGAACAGGCAGTTCAGTCAGCAAAAGAAATTGCCGGCGACCTTTCCCATATCTATCTGATTCATGTTCTGGTTCCGTTGGATGCGGTCTCTCCCGGTGTTTTATGGGGAGACTTGACTGACGATGATCGAAAAAAAGCGGTTAATGAGCGAATGGACGAGCTGATAAAAGAAAAAAATCTCTCCGGCGTGAACACCAAAGTTGACTTTGGCAGCCCGGGGCTTGTCATTGCTGAATATGCTAAAGAGATCTCAGCAGACCTGATTGTGATTCCATCACATGGATATCATGGAATAAAACATTTTGTTATGGGATCCGTTGCAGAGCGTGTTCTTCGCCATGCAGAATGTGCAGTCCTTGTTTTAAGACGCTCCGATGCCGACTGATGATTTTAACGATTTCTAAAATAGCTTGCCGTTAACTGCAAGCATAAATTCACAACCCATTCAATAAATTCGTATAAAACTATTGAGGGATTTTACATGGCAGTTAAAAACAAATCGCTAAAGAAATTATTTATATCCTTAACAATATTCGCCATCTTGCTGACAGGCTATCGATATTCCATTGTTGGTACTCTTTCTGCCAATGACCGAGAGGCTGTTCGCAGGCTTCAAAATTCTGGATGGGGAGGCACGTTCGAATATGCCAAAATCAGAACAGGATCAAAACGTTTTGACGATTCGCTCAATTCTTTTTTTTATTCGAATAAGCATGGAAGAAAATTTCTGCGTGTTATTAAAATAAATATCAACGTCAAAGCATTCAACGACCAATCGTTGAAGGAAGTCCGTCATTTTAAATCATTAAAATCCTTGTCAATTACCAACAGTCAAATCACGGACCTGACCCCATTAGAAGGATTGACTCAACTGAATTGGCTTTTTCTTGATGAAAGCAATGTTTCAAATCTGGAAACATTATCAAAGCTTGAGAACCTGCAATACATTAAAATCAGCATCTCCAAAATCACCGACATCTCTCCGCTGAATAATTTGAGATCGTTAAAAACATTAGTCCTCGATGGTAATAAAATCGAAAGTCTGCCATCCTTACAAGAATTGAAAAACTTAAAACGCCTTAGCCTCGACGGAAATCAAATCACAGATATAAAACCACTGGCGGCTTTATCAAACTTAAACCATCTTGATTTACAAAGTAATGAAATTAATGACTTAACACCATTAGCAGCATTAAAAAATCTGAAAGATCTTTGGCTTGGCAGTAATCCCGACGTCACCAAAGCCGAAGTTGAAAAACTGCAAAAAATACTGCCAAATTGTGAAATCAGTTTTGATGCCGCAGAATAAATTGCCCTACAGATTTCCCAGACATGATACATTCGCCTGATGGGAACTAATATTAATAAAAGTGAGGTAAGTGAATTCATGAAGGATGAACCTGACTATCCGATTTTTGATCGTCTTCAAAAAGTAGCTGAATCTATATCAACCACAGTTCAAGAAGCAGAAGACATCAAATACGCTGCTTTTGCATTACACTTCATCGCTTTGTGTGGCCACACTGATGAATTTAAAAAATTCCTCGAAAAAGCAGAGCACTCATTAACTGCTAACCAACAAGCCCATCTTGAATCGCTTGGACTTTTTTAAAAGAACGTCTCTTGCATTGGGATTCCACGCAACAGGCTTGCATTGATTAATAGTAACTCATTACCATGAATTGTTAACGGGAATTAATTCCTTTAAAACCATCATATTCCCGATGATTATTGCAATGAACGACAAAAAAGAACAGGAACCATAAAGATGCGACAATTCATTCCGAAAATCACCCTTTTGAAAATCACCCTGATCGGAACAATTCTGCTCACTCTTTCAACAGCGGTTCAAGCTGATCCGTTTTTCCACAAGAAAGATTTGTTCATCAGCGGAAATGATGAAGTCAATATTTATCGAATTCCCATTTTACTGGTTACCCCTAAAGGAACACTTCTCGCATTTAGTGAGGCTCGTGAGGGCAATGATGGTGACCCGACTGACTCCGTTGTTAAACGAAGTCGCTTCACTGGCAATCCCAGAAAACCCGATAAACATTTCAACAATTCTCATATTTTTGGGTATGGGTATAACTGGGAACCGATGCAGGTTGTTCTTCCGGGAAAAGGAAAAGCGATCATGCAGAACACTCCTGTTATTGATCATAGTACGGGAACCATTTTCTTATGCTGCTATGAAGTCACGGGAGGTTTGAAACAACATTTAAAAACCCCGTATGCAGGTCGCACTCTTTTATTACAAAGTAACGATGACGGCAAAACATGGTCAACGCCTCGTGATCTCACACCAAATTTCCCAAACTTCATTGCAGGTCCATCAATCGGAATTCAACTGAAAAGTGGTCGATTAATTATCCCAGGCTACAGCAAAGAATCACGCTACTCCGGCTCCCGAGTGATGTATAGCGATGATCATGGCATCACCTGGAAACTCGGTGCACAGGTAAAAGGACACACAAATGAATCTCAAGCTGTTGAATTGTCCGATGGATCTTTGATGCTTAATTCAAGATATGAAACAAGTGCAAAATGCCGTTACGTTGCACTCAGCAGGGACGGAGGAGAAACTTGGTACAAAGAATTTGAAGATAAAAACTTGCCAGACCCACATTGTCAGGCATGCCTGATGAGCCTTCCAACAAAAAGCCAAGACGGAAAAAACCAATTACTTTTCTCCAACCCGTTTAATATTAAATCTCTGAATCGTTCAAACATGACTGTTAAGCTAAGCAACGATGAAGGCAAAAGCTGGAAGATAGCAAAAACGATATTTTCAGGACCAGCAGCCTATTCCTGCATGGCTGTGCTGGCAGATGGAAACATTGGTCTATTGTATGAAAGTGGTGATAAGCACCCGTATCAAAAAATCACTTTCGCCCGGTTTAATCTCGAATGGCTGACGGCTAATCAATAAACGCTTTAATACTATGGGTTCACACTCATGTGCCAAGAGTGCTTGAAATACTACGTGGAAATTCGAACCAGTAGTTAAGATATTCTGTTGCCGACATTACATTTTCTAGCCTATTCACTTAGCTCTATAACGCTTTGATGGTAATGCTCTCTTTCTTTTTTATGCTCAAGCATGTAGAATCAGTCCATACTAATATAACATCACATCTAAATTGGCTTGAACATGTTTTCCAGATTTAAAAACCTGACTCGTAAGAAAAAAGTAATCGTATTGACGGTTCTTTTGATGGTAATGCCAATTAGCTATTTCGGTTTCGTTGGGATTCATAATTATTTGAAATGGAATGTGCTGGAAGAAGAATTAAATGGCATGGGAGGATTCTATATTAAAAAACATAGTAATGATTTTATCCCTCAACTAGTCTTGTCATTGCCAATTCCTGCCCCATTGAGAACCATATTACTCAAACCAACCGATATTCGATCTGGAATCTTTTGTGAAAATGAGACTTTATCCAATGGTTATTTTAAAAAGATTCCTCCTTCTGATAATTTTATACAGATTTGTTTATGCGATACTGGCATCACAGATGAAGTGGCTCCATATCTTTTGAAATACCCAAATCTGCAAGAGTTACAATTAATAAATTGTGATATAAATGGTCTACAATTTCATTATTTATCCCAACTGAAAAAGTTGAAACAGATTGAGCTAGGTGGAACAAACGTTGACGATTTTGCAATTAATGAAATAGCCAAGCTTCCAGTCCTTAAACATCTGGGTCTTGCAAACACTCCAATAACAGATGAATGTATTCCCCATCTCATTAAGTTAAAATCGCTAATGACTCTTATTATCGAAGGAACGAAGATCACGGATGAAGGCGTTCAAGAGTTAAAATCAAAGATGCCGAAATGCCATATTTTTCATTAAAAATGTCTTGTCATTACTTCTCGATAACATTATTCGCAAAAAGAAAACTTCAATGCTTGAAACCATGACATCACCCTTCCAAAGGTGGCAGGTTTAATTTACGAATAACACCCATAGGCAAGTACAGATGACGATCATCATCTTGCAGAGCAACAAATCCATATTTCAGATAAAACCGTTTTGCATCGTCATCTATTGCATCAACTTCAACGGCCCTGATGCCAATTTTTTTAGAAAGGTGATTCACTCGCCTGAGAGCATCAATTAAAAGAAGTCCCCCAAGACCCTGACCTTGTGCAGATTGATCAACTGCTAATCTTCCCAGTAGCACCACAGGGACATTGATTCTTGGTAATCCTTTTGCTTGATCATCTGGAAGAGACTTATAGCTGACTTGGTGGCTTGAGATAGCATAATATCCAAGCAGGGTTGTCTCACCTTTTTGGACAGCAACGTAAGTTCGAGAGAGCCCTTTTTTCTCCCATTGATTCGCTTGCTTTTGGAGCCAGTCATTTAGGACAGAATTTCCACAATCAAATGTAGTTCTGTCATGGGATTTATTCAGGCTGATGATTTCAATTTCTTCAACCACAAATTATCCCATCTGTTTTTTGTATTTTGAAGCAACAGCCTTAAGAGCTTTATTAGGTTTAACCTTTGTATCATCAAGAACCGCGATGAAATGATCTCTGTCTCGATTTGAAAGATGGGTGATGCTTTGTTCTTGAATTACATTTCGCGCCGCTTGCACAAGAGTAGAGACAGCAAAGTCGCTTACTGATTGCCCCAGATGTTGCGCCGCTTCTTCAATATCCTGTTTTAAGTCAGAAGCAAGACGGAAATTTAACCTTGCATCATTCTTTGTTCTGTTTTGCGACATGACTGATCCCATATTCGTCAAAATTCAAATGTGGCAATATGCCATACAGATGAAATTTACTATATTGTACGTCATATTGCCATACAGTCAACGAGAGTTTTTCCCTGTTTTAT
>JAJRVU010000218.1 GCA_024277145.1 Planctomycetota bacterium | reverse complement strand
TAATAAATCTTTCTTCACATCAACCTTGTTATCAGAAAGATAGCCAAGCATTCGATCCAGAGATTCAATTGCGTGAGGAATATTTTTCACTTTTTCACGAATCTTTTCAGCAGGCATTTTTTCGCCTAGCTTGTAGGAGATATTTCCAAGATGGCAAAGAGCACTCGAAAGATGTCCTTCCAGAATATCCGCGTTGAGATCAGAAACATTTCTGCTTCGGACTGCTTTTTCAAAGTTCGCAAAATGACCAATATTTGAATATTGGTTTTTGGGTGTTTTAAAGTGCTTGATAATTTTCCAGTCTTTGTCGAAAGCAACAGCATGAGTGTAGCTATCCATCACAAGATAACCTTCTGACCCGTAGAAAATCACACCAACTTTAACACCGTGAAGGCCATCAACTTTCAACCCTTTCACTTCAAAAATCAGTTGCTTCTTCCCATAATTATGAAATGCAATCTGAGAATTGGCCACTTCACCCGCATCGGTATATCCCAACCGACCCCCAAATGAAACAACAGAATTGGAAACTTTATCTTCTCCTAATCCCCAACGAGCCAAGTCCATCTGGTGAATTCCCTGATTCCCGATATCACCATTTCCACAGTTCCATTGCCAATGCCAGTCATAATGAAATTTTGGTCGAGTTAATTTTGTCATTTCAGCAGGGCCAATGTACAAATTGTAATCGACACTTTCCGGAATGGGATAATCACCACGCGGGCCAATAGAACCTCTCCGTCTGTGACAAATCCCCCTGGCCAAAGTCACTTCACCCAGATGACCATCCTTCAAGAATTGGACTGCATCCTGATGAGCTTTTGCAGAACGACACTGTGTTCCTGTCTGAACGATTTTCTCATATTTTCTTGCAGCTTGAACAAGTCGTCGTCCTTCGCTGACATTATGGCTGACCGGTTTTTCAACATAAACATCTTTCCCAGCCTGTACCGCCCAGATGCCCGCAAGAGAATGCCAATGATTGGGTGTAGCAATACTGACGATATCAATATTCTGATCACTCATCACATCACGAAGATCACGATAGAATTTTGGCTTCTTTCCTGTTTTTTTCTGTATCTCTTCCAAGCGAGAATTACCGGCTGATTCGTCAACATCACAGATCGCTGTCACTTCCACTCCGGGAAGTTCGGAAAGAGATTGAATGTGAGAACCGCCGCGTCCTCGAACACCAATTACAGCAGCACGCAAAACTTCATTCGGACCCTTTGCCTGAGTTTCTGCAGCATAAGCTGCTTCAGGTTCCGAATACTTCACAGCGGCCATCGCAGCAGAGGCTGCTACCAATGTTTCTTCCAGAAATGATCTTCTTGTCTGCTTTGCCATGAATATTCTCCTGTTGTTTTTTAATGTCGGTTGATCATTTTTTATCTGTCGTCCTGAATTCAACTCGTGCTTAAAATTGTTGAATGAATCAGGTTATAATTTTCAAACAGACTGCATTCTTATGAATTCAGTATAGGAAGAAACAGGGACATTCGACAACCCGAATCCTGCAATCCCGGCGAAACAAATCAAGCAAGCGGGGGTGCGGAACAGAAAGCCAAGCAGTTTCTGTCAATCAGCTTCCTACCGAAGCATATGTATGTTGAGCAGACTGGATAAACACTGTAGAACCAGAATCCGAAAGCAAGCGTTTCACTTGTTCCTGATCATCAAGCGGAGTCATTAACAGGTCTTCCACCAGATCACAATCCATCTGGCTGAGAAGATAAATATTGGCCCAATCGGTTGCGTTGGAAATTTCAATAGCTGCCTGTGCATCCAAAGATCCCGTCTGTTTAAGCAGTGAATTCATTTCTTCCGGGCTGTCGGAAGAACGAAGCAACTCCATTGCATCTCCCGGCTGACAATTCATTTCCGTCAGGATGATGATTTTCCCATCTTTAGAAACAATGCGTCTTGCTGATGCGATGGCAGAAGCCAAATGTTTCCAGCTACATTCCGTAGAATTCAGATCAATGGAAGCAACAACCGTTTCAGGTCGAGATTCAACATTCACCTGCCAATGTTGAGAAAGAATTTTCTCTCCTTCTCTCTGGACAGATTCCACCAAGCCGGAAAGAACATGACTGAAACCTTGATCATTTCCCGGAATGAATTGAATGGTGAACTGGGTTCCCAGAAGCCAACCAATTTCGTCTATGAATTGTCGGATTGGTCTGATATTTCTCGGGCCTAATTCGTCGTGCCCTTGCCCGGTCGTTTTTTGATATGCTTCTTTGTTTGATAATCCAGGAAACAGAACAGTACTTGTCCCTTGAACTCCTAAAACGGAATCATATGTGATCGTTCCCACGGTAATCACAAAATCGGCATCAACCAATGATTCAGCCAGATCAATTCGTTCCCCTGACATTGTTGTTGCAAGGTAACAACAGCTATCCTTCACAGTGGAATTATGGATTTTCCAATGCATTACTGATCGAATTTCCACAGGCAAGAGACGACGTGGATCAATCGGTTTCCCGGTTACTTCAGGTTGAAGCACTGTTATTTGCCCGGGGCTAATTTCACGCGTTTTCAATATGGACCAAATTTGCGACACGATAATATCTGCACAATGAAGATTTGGTTCCAATGCAATTACGATTTGATCATCCGGAACAACTGCTTGATCCAACGTTGGAAAATCGAGAGGATTTGCCAATGCAGAAGCGATCTGTTTTTCTTCATCATCTACCGAAGAGAGACCGGAATAGATCAGGAATTCCGAATCCTCATCCATTTCATAATCAAATGGAATTGATGATCCGAATGTTAATTCAACCTTATTTTTCTGCTGAGACGTCAATTTTGATTCCTGTTAAGTTCTATTCTTATTGCTCTAAATTTCGACATTATATTCTGTTGGCAAAATAAACCGGATTGGCCATGAAGCCGGAAACCTCATGATATCATCTCTAAAACCGAATTCAACTGATGCAAAATTTTCATTGATTTAAAAGTTCTTCCTGGATTTCTACCCCATATTGGAGTTACACGCCCTTTAAAATAGTTTAAACTGCATCAATCAAATGATTTACGAGAATTTTTGAATCGTTTTCTTATTACAAACAAGATTCCATGAATTATATTCAATCGGAACAATCTGAAACAACACCCATTCGCACTGAAGATGATCTTCTCATGATTCAGCTGCAGGAGGGGGACAATACAGCTTTTGATCAACTGGTGACAAAATACGAAGGCGAATTAAAAGGTTTTTTCTACAGGCAAACCAGAGACAGGCAGCAGGCAGAGGACCTGGCTCAAGACACATTTTTAAAAGTTTATAATCAATCATGGGATTACCTTCCGTTAGGGAAATTCAAAAGCTGGATGTACCGGATTGGAAGAAACCTGTTTATTGACTCTATTCGCAAACAGGCAAGAGATGCCCTTGTCAAGGCGATCAAAGGACACAATGAAGACGAAGAAGACAGGCTGGCCCGACTGTCGGAAGAAATCCTCTCTCCTGAAGAAATTGCCCAGTTTAAAGAACTCTCTTCCCAGGTTGATGAAGCACTTTCTTCCATACCGGAAGATCAGCGAATGACATTCACCCTTCATCATTATTCGGAATTATCACTGTCGGAGGTGGCTGACGTTATGCAAACATCATTGGCTACTACGAAGAGTCGACTTCGTTTAGCCAGGGGAAAATTGAGAGAGAAACTGAATCAGATTGGAATTAAAAACCCTGCACTACAGCAGGAATAAGAGAAAATCAGGGGTTAAATCGACCAGAAGAAAATTCATTACATATTGACTTAAACTATCACAATTAAAAGACTTATTTATAGAGACAGGTCGTCATTACCGGTTATTTCGAGCTATGAGAACAATTATTATTTTTTACTAACTTTTACATCATATTTAGTGATCCACAAAGATGAGGGATGCGTTTTACCCTTTGCAATGAATTGCATGATGCCTGAATTGAAACCTATAGGTAAGCAAACCCACAGGTACGCAAGACAGTTAAAGGGACGAAATCAGTCATTCCTATTTGCGGGTCAGTTTTAACTTTTTTATTTAATCTGGAATCTTTTGAATGAATTCACGATCTCAAATTAAGCTTGAGGCTCAAAACAAATTTGCACCTCAGATCAAACTTATTGAAGTGAATTTAAAAGGATTCAAGACAACTGATTCAAGAAACGGGAGATGTATTGATGGCCTACTTTAGTCGTCTTACTGATATTGTCACTTGCAATTTAACGGAAATCCTGGCGAATGAAGCTGACCCGGTTGCAGCAGTCGACCGGATTATTTTTGAGATGCAGGAAGGAATCACGGGTGCTCAAAGAAGTGTCAAAACTGCAACTCTCAATGTTGATAATCTTGAAAAAGAACTCCGTGAGCAAAAAATACAGGTCACCGCTTGGCAGGATAAAGCGAAAGCCTTCCTGATGAATAATGATGAAGATCAGGCTCGGGATTCACTCGCCAGAAAACAGGAACTCGAAGCATTAATTGCAGGTCTCGAACAACAGTTCAAGTCAGCGGTTGCAACCAAAAACCACCTTCTCACCACACAAAAAGCCCTTGAAGCCCGTCATGCAGAAGCATTGCGAAAAAAAGAAAAAATCAGCCAGGCTGTTCAAGGAGAAGATCAACAGGCAAGTGCCATGAGTCCTTCGCAGGTCATTCCGGGCAGTTCACCCGATAAAATTGATGAAGAACTCGAAGCCCTCAAAAAAGAACTTCTTGGATGATGGTTTGAACATCTCAACACACAAAGTCAATCAGACAAAGCATCTGGCGGTTTGCCATAATAAACTTCAACAGCCAGTCCTGTTTTCTGCTGGACGGTTTTTGCGATTTCATCCAGTTCACTATCCTTGATTGCTGTCACATAACTCTCGGTAGGAACCCGGGCAATTGTGTGAATCTGCACATGAGAAATCTCGCCTCCGTTTTCTCGGATTTCATTTAACCTTTTGCAATATTCCTGTATTTCTTCAGATGACGGAGGAACTCCTTCGACATTCATTAACAGAGTTTGAATGACGATCGGCCGAACTTTTGCAGTCTCACTCAGGTTATCCAGAATTCGCGAAAACGGAATTTTGGTTCGATCAATCAGGTGATAATATTCTTCGGTTCCCGCATCCAGCTTCGCCCAGACTTCTCCCTGATTCTGGTCCAGTATTTCCAATCCTTTCTTGACAACAGGCCGATGAAACATCGTTGCATTGGTAATTAAAACCATTTTGACCTGATCCAGATGATGTTTCTTTT
>JAJRVU010000217.1 GCA_024277145.1 Planctomycetota bacterium | reverse complement strand
TTTGAGTGTGGATAACGACGAATACCTTTGCAACCTTTCATTCCCTCCATTATCCAGCATTGATGTGAACCCGGAACGGATCGGTTACGAAGCTGCTGAAACTTTAGATCGAATGATGTCAGAAAAAACGAAAAACTTTGAAGCCACAATCATCCCGCCGAGGGGAGTGGTCACGCGACAATCAACAGACGTGATGGCGATGAAAGATCAGGATATCGTGAAAGCGGTTCGGTATATTCGTGATCATGCCTGTTCTGATATTACAGTTGATGATGTGCTTGACCAGTTATCGATTTCCCGAAGCATGTTTAATCGTCGATTCAAAAAAATTCTCGGCCGATCTCCCAAATCAGAAATGATCCGTGTTCAGATTGAACGTGCGAGGGAGCTGCTAATTGATTCTGATCTTCCGGTACAGAAGATTGCGGAAAGCTGCGGATTTCAGGAGCCTAAATATTTCATTCAGGTGTTCCATCGCCGCGTCGGCATGACCCCCCTCACCTTCCGCCGAAATAGCAAACGCATGTGAGCGGGTTTGATTCTGCAAATTCGAATTTTATAAGTTGTATTTTAGCAGCAATCATTGGTAAAATGATAAGATAAGAAGAGGGTATGAACAACATCGCACACAGTAGAATTTGAAATGAGATAATCATATGAATAAAAGCTTCGATCAACAGAAAATGTTGCTAGATAAAGAGGAATTTCTTAAGGAATCCAAAACTACTCCAAATAAAGCAATTAAATCATATGTTGTATTAGAACCTATTGAGCACCAAGGAGTAACTCGCGTTCGCGTTACTGCAAGGGACGAAAATTTAGATGTTCTTTGGGGCGTGATGATATCTGAGGGGCTTATGCCTTCAGGGAATTCTACACCTGTTGCGATTTATTCGAGTTTAAGGAATATGATACGTGAGAAATTGTCTGATCCAAAGCCGAAACATGAAATTACCTCGGATCCTTATGAATCCATATCGCATTGTAAAGCCGCGATTAATGAATTAATTGATGAATCATTAAAGAGAACAGTTCAAATAAAAAAGAAAAATGCAATTACCAATACTCGCGCAGATGATGTCGCAAGTATTCTTTGGGATACCTTACAACAGCTGTCTTATTCTTTAGACAAACTAGGGATTAAGTCTTCTAGCTCCACTGGTAGCGAAAAATGAAATTTACTGTATTCGATTTTGAAACATGTAATGGATTTGAGCTGTTATCTGCAGTGGATTTGGCTGTAGCAGTATTTGATGACGGGAAGTTGACTGAAACGAGAAGTTGGCGTTTTTACCCTATTGATGATCTGTTTCGTTACAAAAACAGTTCGATTAATGGAATATATAAAAATCAAGTTGATGGGTTGGCCACATTCAGAGAAAAATGGGATCAAATAAGACCTTATTTCGATAACAAAAATTTGATTGCTCATAATGCATCTTTTGATTTTAAAGTTCTCAATGAGCATTTAGAGTTTTACGAATATGATATTTTGAAATGTGAATTATATTGCACTTTGAAATTGTCACGATCAATTTATGATCTTGATAATTATAAGCTGTCTACCTTGTGTGAGTATCTGAATATTCCGTTATTGCACCATAATTCTGTTTCAGATGCCGTAGCAACTGGTCAGTTATTGTTGAACATGTCTCAAAAATATGAATCACTAGAAAAGATGTTACTTATTCATGATCACGCCCGAATAATTAAAAATGAAGATTGTTCATTCGAAGATGTATCAGAAAATCAAGAATTATTCACTGAATCACATCAATTTGATGAGATTAGTTCATCGATACCTGCAAAGGAAGATTCGCTAGAGCAAGCTGCTGAAAAATTCATAAAAAATTACAAGGAATGTAAAAACGTTATGCTGCTAAGTGATTGGTCATTTTCAACTACTGGTGATGTCATAATAGATAAGCCAGTCCTGACAGGGCTTCTAAATAAATTAGGTGCAAAGGTAAGTTCTGAAGGAGAATTCTATTCGACGGATAAAAATCCAATCGGACCAACAAACGCATTAATAATTTCTAACAAAAGCTTGATTGATATTTCAAGCGGTGCTAAACCATCTGGAAAATTAAAGAGAGCTACCAAATTAAAGCATGGAAAAAAAGCAAAACCGATTAAATTGTTCACTGAGGAAAAATTGTATTGCTTAATAAATGATTCATTAAATGCTAATATAAAGAATCTGGTTTATGATGATTATAGAGAAGAGTCAATTATCGATGATCAAGTCTGGCCATCATGTTGTAAACACTTCTTATAAAATTATTATGTAATATAGAAAAGTTTATCTGTTAATCAGTGTTTGGCGACATACGAAGTTCTCTTTCACCACCTACCCTTTAAATTCCGTTTCAAACAGTTGAACCAATTGCGGGATGAACCGGTGGAATGCGCGGGAGCGATGGCTGAGTTGCTGCTTCACTGCGGAACTTAATTCGCCAAAGGTTCGATGGTATTCAGGAATAAGAAAATAAGGATCGTACCCGAACCCGTTTTCGCCACGGGGGGCTTCCGTGATTTGTCCCCTGCAAGTTCCTTTTGCCTGCAATCGGATTTCTCCCGATGGATCAGACAAAGCAATTTCACAAACATATCCTGCGCCTCTTTTTGCAATTGGAACCGCTTCAAGTTCCTGAATCAACTTGGCGTTGTTTTTTTCATCCGTTGCATCTTCGCCACTGAATCGTGCGGAGTAAATACCCGGCGCGCCGGAAAGAGCATCCACCGTGAGCCCGCTGTCTTCTGCAAGGCACCATTTGTGAATCTGCTGGGATACTTCAGAAGCTTTTTTCATTGCATTTTCTGCAAACGTGTTTCCATCTTCCACCACTTCCGGGACATCGGGAAACTCGCTCACGCTGACAAGCTGAATGTCGTACGGTGCAAGCAATTCAGCTATTTCCTGGCTTTTTTTTCTGTTTCGACTCCCCAGAACCAACTGCGGATAATTCTTTGAATTCATATTATTCTTTCTGTATGTCTGTATTCTAATCATATAAAAAATTATTAATGGTTGAAAGGATGAGACTACAGAAGTTTTTTTGAGCAGATTAGGAGTGAATAATTTATTCTGGAATCTCAAATTGGAAGAGGCTTGATTAGAAATGATGCAAAGATAGGAAAGCCTAAACGATCTTGAGGTCAAATTTTCAGAAATATAGGACAGAAAAATAAAAGCTGGTCGATAGAAGACCATTAAAATCATATAATAACGATCATTTGTGAAGTTTTGTAACAACCCGAAATTCGGGATTGTGGGTCATTTTCTATTAACCAGAATATAAAGGAATCCGGGCAATGCAGCAGCATGCAAAATGGATTCTGGCACCGGTTGGTGCATTCATGGTGTTATATTCGTTTATCGTGCTGGGGTATGTTGTCACCAGTCCGGATGTTCGGCTGCGCTTCAACCTGATTGACGCACGGGCACTGGCTCAAGACCCGGCTGTTTCCGATGGGCTTCCAGACGGGATTACTATTGAGTCCATTCAAGAGCTGAATACCAATCTTGAAAATGGGGATGTCATTTATCTGGATGAACCTCCCCAAAGTGGTGATCGAATTGAAAGAATTAATAATAATCCCATTCATACATTTTTGGATTTTGCAATTCAGTTAAGATCGCTTCGAGGTGCTGAAATCTCTCCAAGCGTGGTTAATAATCAGAGCATGATTCTGAATGAGTTGAAGAGTCGAGAAAAAGGGAATACTCCTCAACTTTTATGGATTGTTCACGTTAATAATGATACCGAAAATAGTCGCTGGGTTGAAGTAGATTATCGACACGGGAATGAAAAGCGAATTTGTTACCTTAAAATTCAGACCGTTCCCATAAGCGAGATTCTTGTCTCCCTGATCTGGTTTATTCTTGAGATTGCTCTTTCTGCAATCAGTGCGCTTGCCTATTGGAATCGTCCCTACGATCGCCCTTCCCGACTTTTTTTCATGCTTAGTGCTGTCAGCCTGGGTGCTTTCATGGGGGGATACAACTGGTGGATTATCTGGGGAAATATGTGGCTGAAAGTTCCTTTTACAGTTGCTGCAATTCTGGTTCCTGTTGTTTTGCTTCATTTCTTTCTGGTTTTCCCCAGACCATTGGAGTTCATCTCTAAACAACCACTGTTTACAAATATCATGCTTTACGGTGCACCGGTTGTCACGATGGTGTTTATCCTCTGGAAAATGGGATACATTTATTGGTTACCTTTCTTTGTGGATGATAAGGTAGAACGGATTATTCAAAGTGTTAATGCTATCAGGGAAATTAGTAAATGGACGCATACCTATTTTCTGATATCGGGAATATTTTTCCTCTCAACGATGCTTGTACTTTGGCAACGACATCGGACAACTCCCCAGGGGCTTGAAAGAAAACAGTTGAAAGTTTTCTGGTGGGCTGCATTGGTTGCTTCATTAGGAATCATTCTGACGATCTGGCTTTCCAGTTATAATCAGCCCCAGTTTGTATTGGCAGATGCAAAACTCCCCATGTTTATGGTCAGTTTGTGTTTTATCGCAGCGTATGCTATCGGGATTTTTCGTTATCGGATGATGTTGATTGACCAGATGGTTAACCGGGGAATGCGTTATTATCTTGCGACAAGTATCTTGACAATCATATTCGGTTTTTTAATTGGTTTAAGCACAATTGTTCCTGAATTTTTGAATATATCTCTTTCCTCACAACAGAAAATGTTTTCAGTAATCGTTTTAACACTGTTAGCTGTTCTGATCATCTGGGTTCGGGATCGTTTTCAACAACTGCTCGACCAACGATACTATCGACAAAAATATCAATTGGATAAAGCCTTTCAAAGAATGAACCGAATTTCTGACCAGATGGTCGAGTCTGATTCATTAGGTGAAATGATGTTGGGTTCTTGTCGAGATGTGCTTAATGTAGACCGAAGTGCATTCTATCTTCGTTCCTCAACCGATATTCCTTTCCAAAGAATTGCCTCTGACGGAACAGAAAATATTCCAGAAGAAATTATTCCATTAAGTGAATTAATTGATCCTTTAAAAGAAAGTGGAAGCATCCAGAAAGTGTCGCAGGATTCCCGTGACGATATTTCCATGATACAAGGATATCTGCATGATTATGATTTTGACTTGATGCATGCACTTGAAGTGGAACAGGGAATAACAGGGTTGATCCTGCTTGGAAAGAAGAAAGACGGGACAGCCTATACGGCTGAGGATTTGACTTTTTTAAACGCATTAAGCCAGTTTACAAACGTTGCATTACATAGTGCCAATGTCGATAACAACATCAAAAGGCTTAATGAAGAAGTTCAGCTTAAAGTTGATAAAATTGAAGATCAGCAGCGACAACTTTCTATTCTTGAAGCAGAGCTGGTCCATGAAAAACAGTACCAGAAACATGATGAAAAAATATTGCAGGAAAAATCGGACGATGATTTTGATCGCAGTTCCATTATTGGTAACAGTTTCACTATTACCCAGACGTTAGAGACTGCCCGGAAAGTTGCAGAGAGTGATTCCTCGGTATTAATTCTCGGAGAAAGTGGAACAGGAAAAGAACTCCTTGCAAGATTATTGCACGACAACAGTTCACGAAAAACAGGTCCGTTAGTCTCTGTGCATTGTGCTTCCCTCTCCCCCGGATTGCTGGAAAGTGAACTTTTTGGTCATGTTAAAGGGGCATTTACCGGAGCCCATCAGGATAAAGTCGGACGATTTGAAATGGCCACCGGCGGGACTTTATTCCTGGATGAAATTGGCGATATTTCGATGGAAACGCAAATCAAACTTCTGCGTGTACTTCAGGAAAGAACTTTAGAGCGGGTGGGAGGAACCAAACCTGTTCCCATTGATGTAAGATTAGTCACAGCAACTCACCAGAATCTGGGTAAATTGATTCAGGACGGAACTTTTCGGGAAGACCTCTATTACCGCCTGAACGTGGTCAATCTGGTTCTTTCTCCTTTAAGGGAAAGAATGGACGATATTTATGAATTGGCATTATTCTTCTGTGACAAAATTTGTGAACGGTTGAAGAAGAAACCGAAAAGGATTGATAAAGAAACATTTGCAATTCTGGAAGGATATTATTGGCCGGGAAATATTCGGGAATTGCAGAATGTGATTGAACGAGCTGTTGTTCTTTCAGATGGAGATATTATTACGGTTGCAGATCTTCCTGCAGAAATGATCGAGTCTGTTTCTCAAAGCCGATCTGGAAATTGGCCTCGTGAACGAACCAAACAGGGAAACGACTTAAAAGCAAGAAGTTCTTTTGTTGAACCTGTTTCTAACCCTGCTGATTTTTCAAGCTTGAATCGACCTGAAAGAGAAGTCCTGATTGAGGCACTGCAAAATTGTAATGGGAACAAAGCCAAAGCAGCCCGTTCCCTGGGGCTTCCTAGAAGTACCTACTACAGCAAACTGAAGAAATATAATATTTCCTGAGCATCGCAATCGTATCTAACGCCTTTTAAGTTTACGACGGCTTTTTTCAATTTGGTTCAGGAATTTGAAGACTTCTATCGTTGGTTCATCCTCTTTCAAACCGATTTCTCTATTGATTGTAGCGTGAGTTTTGTTTTCAGCAGACAATGAAATAGCCGAAATGCCTGCTTTCCGAAGAATAGTTTCGAGCTCTTGAGATCGGCGTTTTGAATTTCTGCGACTGGCCACATACAAAAGCAGGAATGGTGGAATCCCTTTTCCTTTATTTATATGACTGATGGGCGACGCATTTTTTAATTCGTCATCATCATTGCCAAATACTTTTCCATAAAGTCGTCGAAGTCTCGGCCCAGCCATTTTTTGAGATTGGTTGGAAAGATTATACGCAGCACCATCAAGAAGAATCACTCCTTTGATTGTTTTTAGTGGTAGCTTTTCTTCTTTCAAATACCGATCGTCAGTTGCAACCAACGCAACGAGATGCGCACCTGCGGAATGCCCCATTAGGTAAAGTCGTTGGGGATTGCCTCCATAGTTTTTCACATTGTTGTGTAACCAATGGATTGCACTGGCGATGTCGCCTGCTTGATCGGAATAATCAACTTCAGGAAACAGTCGATAATTGACACTTACAAAGATGAACCCTTTTTCTAAAAATGCTTTGGGTTTATTGAGCACACGTGATTTATCACCAATGCTCCAGCCACCGCCATGAATCCAGATGATAACTGGTAATGCAGAACTTTTTTTGGAAGCATACAGGTCAAGACTTGTCAGGTTTTGATTGCTTCCATTAATTTTGTTATAGGCGATGTTTCTAAAAACCTGCATATCTGCGGATGGTCGATCTGAAGCTGTCGCCAGGTTGGGAAGAATCAATAATGCGAGTATGCAAACACATTTCAAAAATCTCATATTCATATTCTACAGCGTTTCAATAAATGAGGCAGAAGGATTACTAGCTATCTCTTATCTAACTTACCAGACAGAAGAAAGTTTCGCTCATTAAGGAGAATATGAATAAATAAAGTGATCTGCATTAAAAGAGTTTGCAGAATTTTCCATTATTATCGCTGAGTAGTTTTTTTTGTTTTCGAAGCAGTTGCTTGAGAATCCCCAGATTGGTTGGCTGCATTTTCTGATAGTTCAACAGCTTTATTCAATTTTTGAATTAACTGTGCTTGAGAATAAAGGTCTCTCAAAATTACGGTTTTTTGATGATTTTTAGCCGGTACAATCACCGTGAGAGGAACGCTGATACTTTTGAATTTGTCGAGCCAGCGTTTAATTTCTTCTGATTCATGTGTGTAGTCAGCATACAGGGGAACAATATCATGTTTTTCGAGAAATGCTTTTGTTTGCTGAGTGTTTAATGCAAATCTTTCATTCACTTTACAGTTGGTGCACCAGTCAGCTGTGAAATCAATCAGGACGGTTTTCTCTTCCTGTATTAATTTTTCCAGCCGGGTTTCTGTGAATTCTTTCCATTCAAGCTCGTTGGAATTGGTCCGGATATAAAAAGCAAAACTTGATATCCCAAGAAAAAGAACAAGAGCGCTGAATCGAACCAGATCTTTATGTGAGGAAGGAGAAGCAGAATCATAAAGATTTCCAATCATCCACAGCGCCATCGCAATCCCTAAAAGTAAAATCAATAGAGTCATTGTGTATTCATGGTTAACGGAATGCATGATGAAAATCAGGGTTCCCATCAAAACAAAACCACAGAATTCTTTGAAACGAACCATCCACATTCCGGGTTTGGGAAGGAGTTTGATAGCATTCGGAAATAAACCAAAAATTACATAAGGGGTGGCCATTCCAAGTCCGATTGTTCCCCAGATCAGATAAATAACTCCAACTGGCTGCTTCACAGACCATCCTAAAATTGTTCCCAGGAAAGGACCGCTACAGGGAGTCGCCAATAGTGTTGCAAAAATTCCGGTTAAAAATGCTCCCGGTAAACCTTCTTTTTGATTTTCTCCTGCTGCAGAACCGATCACGCCGGGAATTGGAATTTCAAAGACACCTAACAGACTTAATCCCATTGCAAATACTAAACAAGCCATGATTAATGTGAATCTTGTATCTTGAAAAAGCTCTCCCCAACCGTAACTTGAAAATGCGGCCAGGCTTGCCAGAATCAGGAATACAAAAACCACACCAGCTGCATAAGTCAGGTTCAGCATAAAAATTCTTGATCGGCTTTCTCCCGCCTGCTGAACGAAGCTCATCACTTTAATTGCAAGTACAGGAAGAACACAGGGCATCACATTTAAAATGACTCCGCCGAGAAAAGCGAATATGATATAACTTAAAAGGCTTCTGCTGTCTTCTTCGCCGTCATCACCTACATCAATGCTTGAAAGGATGCCAATTGATCCAAGACCATCCGGAGTCGTAACAGGAACAAGATTGGAAACTTCTCCCAATTCAAAACGAACTTCTTTATAAGGGAGACAACTTTTTTTACAGACCTGATATGAAATGGATCCGGAAATTCCATAGTTTCCGTCCTTCCCTTCCGGGAGAACTTCATATTTTCTGGACCAGGTGACTTCATCATGATGGACCAACTGGATCGCTTCTTCGTCTTCAAAAGGTTTATGTTTTTCAGGAGCATGATCCGGTTGAAAACCGCTGCCGGAAACTGATTTTAATCCTTGAATGCCATCAACAATAATTTTAGTTGGCTTTGCATAATATTCCGGGTTCTGATTCAAACCGTATGTATGCCATTTTCCGTCAAACTTTGCATGAATACTGAGTGTGACGGTCTCTCCCGGTTTTGCATTTTCAGGATTCAAACGAAATGTCAGTTCAAGTGGGTCTTCTTTTTTCTTATCTCCTAATGACCGAGTCGGCCTGAGTTTATTTGTATAAGGGACTTTTCTGGAAGGCTTGGGAGTTTCTTTTTGAACGGTTCCAGTTGATTCGGAATCAGCAGAGGCAAGTTTCAGTTTCGGAGAAAATTCATAAGCAGGCCGAATGGGAATACAGCGTCCGTTATCTCCGGAACTACAATACTGACCGGTGATTGTTCCTTTGAGAGATGCGTTTTTGGGGTCTTCAATTTTAAAACGCCGGGTCCAGGTGATCGTTCCTTCATAATCTTCGTACGTTGTTTTCATGAACTTGTCATAAGTACTCCGCGGTTTCTGATCAGGTTTGAATACGGATTCAATAGGTACCAGTCCCGGAGATTCAATCAGCTTGATCACGGTGGGCGCTATGTTCGTTTTTTTCTGGGTGTAAAGGTGGAAGCCAGGGGGAATTTTTGCTGAAAGAGAGAACGTTGCAATTGAGCCTTTTTTCAGTTCACCTGTTTTAAGTTGAACATCAAATGTGATTTCCTGAAAGTCATCTGAGGGACCATCCACTTCAAATTTTAGAAGCCCTTTGCCTCCGTTCTGGAATTTCAGCTTCTGCGCCTGCAGGTCATTTGATGCAGAAAAGAGAATGACAAAAAACAGGAATAGTTTAAGTCCGGTTAACATTCGCATTGGTAGCAATTTCTGATTTTCTTTTTGATGCGGAAACAATCTATTATTTATTACGCTGATCATGATTTTCTTATTCATCCCTGAAAATTCCTGTGTTGGCCCTGTTCTGCTGTATCGTTTGATTATTTTCGTCGAATTCCAGAATTCTCTCTGTAAGTAACCCCACAATTCTGAGTGAATCATTCAATTCATCTTTTTCAAAGATTTTTTCAGTAGAGCGTCTTATACGCAATTTAGTGGATATTGAACACACTTTTTTAAGGAAGGTTTATTTCTCAATCAAAGTTGAGCTGTTTGTTGCTGACCTGAAGGATGGAAAAAGCGAATTTTGGCTTCCACTAACAACTCCATCTTGCCTGAAATCACTATTTTAGGATATTATTACTATACCAGAACGAAATGGAATAACTTAGAGACATCAACATAAAACCAATTGAAAGTCTGATGATGGATAATCGCCGGAACCTCTTCCCTGATAATATGATACGAAAATTCATTTTCATTATATTGACAACTGTTCAATGGGGCATATTCTCAATTGAACTCAAGGGAGAAGATTCGACAGTTGGAATAGAAGTACCTGAAGGATTTCAGGTCTCTATATTTGCAGACAATGATATGGTACCCGACATTTATTCGATCACCACAACTTCACAAGGAAAAATCGCTGTTTCCGGCCCGGGATACATTCGTATTCTGCAGGACACCAATAACGACGGGAAAGCAGATTCGTACATTCAATTTTCCGATGGCCCTAAAACAGGTGCACAGGGAATGTATTTCAATGGAAATGATTTACTCTGTCTGGCTGACAAAGGACTGATTCGATATCGGGATGAAAATGGAGATCAGAAAGCAGATGGTCCACCGGATGTATTTCTTCAAATTAAATCTGGTGGTGAGCATCATGCGCATTCCATTCAGAAAGGACCCGATGGCTGGTGGTATCTGATTGCAGGAAATGATACGGGAATCTCCAGTCAATATATTACGTTACCGAATTCTCCAATTAAAAATCCCAAGTCAGGCGTTTTGATTCGTTTGAAACCGGATCTCAGTGGCGGGGAAGTTCTTTGTGATGGTCTTCGGAACGCCTACGATTTTGCATTTGGTTTGCAAGGTGACATTTTTATTTTTGACAGTGACGGAGAACGAGATATCTCCCTTCCGTGGTACCGACCGACTCGGGTTTTTCAAATGTCTCCGGGATCTTCAGCAGGTTGGTTAAGTAGAAGTTGGAAGCGTCCGGGCAATTATTCAGACATGCCTCCGGTTGTAGGATCTTTTGGACGTGGATCACCTACTGGTTCTGTTTGCTATTTGCACAACCGATTCCCCAAAGAATATTTTGGTTCCCTGTTTGTCATGGACTGGACCTACGGGCGAGTCTTTGCACTTCCATTAAAAGAAAACGGTTCCACATGGAAAGCGAAACCGATTCTCTTCATGAAAGGAAAAGGAGCACATGGTTTTGCACCGACGGACATAGCCGTTGACCCTGATGGAACTCTTTTTGTTTCTGTAGGAGGCCGAGGAACTCGTGGCGTTGTTTACCGGGTGACCTATCCTGAAAAATATTCTCTCAAAAAGAAGAGCGATAATAAAGAGTTGCTGAAGCAATGTTTAAATGCGAATCAACCTTTAAGCAGTTGGTCACGCAACAAATGGGTTCCTGTTGCAAAAAAACTTGGGAAAGCTTCATTCATCAACGCAGCAATTGATTCCAAACATGCAATTCCCGCAAGAATTCGGGCCTTAGAAATTATCACGGAATTGTATAAGGGAATCACAGCCGAAGAATTGAGATTGTTTCAACAAGTGAATAGTCCACAGGTTCGAGCAAAAGCAATCTGGTCCTATGGCGGTTCATCGCCTGCTTCTTATTCCTTTGAATCTGCGGTTCCCTTTCTTAATGACAGGAATCCCTTAGTTGCGCGTTTTGCATTGGAATCAATTTTAAGATTTACAAATCATTCTGGAATAGAAATCACATTTCCTTCATTAACGCAACAGCTTTCTTGCAAGGATCATTTTGTCCGACAACAGGCAGGACGAGTGGTTGCCCGTTTATCAAAACAGCAGGTTAATACATTAGTGAAACTGACTCACCCACGCGGGGCGCAAGGTTTGATTGCTTTAGCGACGGGACTGCATGAAAGAAGTCATCATGTTGATCCTGTTGCAGCATCGCTAGCGACAGATGTGATTACAGGTCAATTTCCGGAATCTCTCAAACTGGAAGCGATCCGTTTAATGCAATTGATATTAGGCGGGATGGGACCGGGGAAAGATCATCCAGCAGTTTTTGACGGTTACCGAGCGACCTTGAATCTGGAAGAGTACGAAAGGATCCTGGACCCGATTCGTATTCGTCTTTCAAAATATTATCCTACAAGTCATGAAAAAATTGATCATGAACTAGGCCGGCTCATTGCCATGCTGACGGTTTATTCACCAGATGTTTTGAATAAAGTTCTGGCACGAATGACTAAAAGCAGTGACCCGGTGCAGGATGTTCATCACTTGATCATTGCAGCGAGCATTCCGGTTGATCGCAATGCAAATCAGACAAAAATCATTGCTGAAACACTGGTTCAGATTGACCACAAATTGAAAAAACGAGAATTGAAACAGGATACAAACTGGGATGACCGTATGGGAGAACTCTACAAGGAATTGATCAAGTACGATCCTTATCTCCCCGGATCAATCATACTGGAAGAAGGATTCGGGTTACCGGCACATGTTCTTTATATGAGTGAAATCGCTAGCGAAGAACTGCCAAAAGCAATTGATGCATTCATCAAACAAACGGAACTGGATGAAGATTATGAATGGACAAACGATGTTGTTTTTGTCATCGGAGAATCCAAAGAACCAAAACACCGTGAACTGATCAAGTCCCTTTACGAGATCAGTCGAATTCAAGGAGCCGTTCAAATGGTTCTTGCAGAAAATCCGGAAGAAAGTGATCGAGACAAATTCATTGAAGGATTGAATTCATCTCTGAAGACCGTTTTAACTTCTTGTATTGGCGCATTGAATCAACTTCCGGAGACCGGGAATCAGAAAGAATTAACCACGCTGGTGAAGACCATGCGCAGGTTAGGAAGCGATCCGAGTGAATACCCAATCCGCGAATCCATTGTGAAACTGTTACGAAAGAAAACAGGCTTGCATTTCGATTTTGTATTCGGAAAAACCGGTTACAATTCGCAGTCAGATGTCCTGAAGAAATGGACAGACTGGGCGATTGAAAAAGATCCCGAATTTGCAAAAGAACTCGAAAATAAAACGGGCGGGAATCTCAAATTGTTCCTGAGAAATCTTGCACAGGTTGAGTGGGATGCAGGCGATTCTCAAAAAGGGAAAAAACTGTTTGAGAAAAAAAGTTGCGTTCAATGCCATGGCGGAAGAAAAGCAATTGGTCCTAACCTGGCTGGTTCATCAAAACGATTTTCGCGAAAGGATTTGTTTGTTGCAATCGGGTTCCCGAACCGGGATGTCTCTCCACGATATCAGACATCCTTAATTCAAACGGTTGATGGGAAAATGTATTCCGGGTTGATTATTTATGAATCAATCGACGGATTATTAATGCGAAATTCGAGCAATCAGACATTCCGGATTGAGTCTGAAGATATCGATGAAAGAAAAACACTGGAGACTTCCTTAATGCCTGCAGGTCTTCTGGATCAACTCTCCGACAAAGAACTGGCGGATCTGTTTGCTTATATTAAAACATTGAAATAGTTTCAGGAGTCGAGTTTCAAAACGCGGATCGCATTATTTTTATAAATAGATGCCTGTACTTCTTCCGGCAGATTTAAACTGTCAAACAATTCAAACTGTGACACTGCCTGTCCCGGTTGAAGGTAATCCGTGCCGAACATGAGTCGATCTTTTCGACGAATCAGGAAGTCGCGTCCGAATTCTTTGTCTCGACTAATGGAGTTGGCACCGGAACCTGCAGAAAGATCTCCATAGATATTCGGGTATTTATCCATGAGTCGATCGATGGCTCCCCCTTCCGTCACTTTCCCTTTGGAATAACCCCCAAGAGATTTTGCACTTCCGGTAATTGATGCCCACCAGCCAGGACCATGTCCGATGAAAGTCAGGTTCGGATGTGATTTGATCGCATTTTCCAGCCGGGGCAAACCGAGTTCATCTTTTCCCCGTTTCGTATCGATATGAAATAAAACGGGCAGTCCAACTTCTTCACAAGAGCCATACAGTCGCATCATCAACGGATCATCAAAAAGTAAACCGACTTTATGTTCGCCCAGTCCTTTTGCCCCTTGATCTTTGTATTTCTTTAGAATCTGCGTCAAGTATTTTGCATTGCCGAAAACGGCTGTTCGAGGGTCAACACAACAAAAAGGAATAAGCCGATCCGGGAACTCTTTTGCTGCATCCAATGCTTTTGATGGTGGTTGCAAATAAACCGTTGATTCCGGCGAGACTAATGGAAGTACGACTGATTTTTCAATATCATGTTCATCCATCCATTCAACAAGTTGTTTCGGGCTAAGGTTCTTGTTTCCGAAAGTGTATCTCCCGATATGAGTATGAACATCAATGTATTTGGAAGCCTTTTTGCTGTTCCCGCTGTTTCCTGCAAATAACCCGGGTGCGGAAAACCGACCGAAAGTGAACGCAGAAGAAGTGGCCAGTACCGTTTTTGTAAATTCACGTCGGTTCATTTTGCTTGTCCTTATAGTATCGTCAAAAATGTATTCGAGAAATTTCATTGTACTTCACAGGAAGAGACAAAACTCACTTAATTTTAGAAGGTTATTACCATTCATTTTGTCTACCGAGGTTAATAAATCCTTCTTGGGAATAAGTGAACCCGGTTCCATTTTAAAGACTCTTCCTGGATAAATGTTTCTGAATTCCTGTAGGAAGGCGAAATTTCTCTGAATATTGGGACGTGAACATTCTCTCTTTAAGCATTCTTCATTAGTATGGCTTGAACCAATTTACTTTCTTCAGATGTTCCCATAAAAAAAAAATACGGGAATCTCTGTTTTTATAGAATTCATTTAGGATAAGACGAGACGACAATGGCATTAATTAACGATCATTTTCTGAAACTCAAAGCAGGTTACCTTTTTCCCGAAATTGGAAGGCGAGTCAGTCAGTTTTGCGAAGCCAACCCGGATGCAAATGTTATCAAGCTTGGAATTGGGGATGTCACCGAACCACTTCCTACAGCCATTACAGAGGCAATGCACTCAGCCTTGAATGAAATGTCTCAGCATGAAACCTTCCGAGGATATGGTCCGGAACAGGGTTATGATTTTCTCAGGTCAGCGATTGCCCGGAATGATTACCGGGATCGTGGAATTGATATTGCAGATGATGAAATTTTTGTTTCCGATGGATCGAAATGTGATACCGGAAATATCCTGGATGTTTTTGGTCTGGATAATAAAGTTGCAGTGACTGATCCTGTCTATCCGGTTTATGTTGACACAAATGTGATGGCGGGACGAACAGGCGAAGCGGATGATGATGGACGATACGAAGGGCTTGTCTACATTCCGGTCACTGAAGAAAATGGTTTTAAGCCCGCCCTTCCCTCTGAACCGGTTGATTTGATCTATCTTTGTTACCCCAATAATCCGACAGGAACCGTTGCATCAAAAGAGACACTCAAAGAGTGGGTTGATTATGCAAAGAAAAATGATTCCATTATCCTCTATGATGCAGCTTATGAAGCTTTTATCACAGAAGAAGATATCCCCCGTTCCATTTATGAAATAGAGGGCGCAAAAGACGTTGCGATTGAATTCAGGAGCTTCAGTAAAAATGCAGGATTCACAGGAACCCGATGTGCGTTCACCGTTGTTCCCAAAACATTAAAAGGAAAAACTTCTTCCGGGGAGTTGACAGAAATTCATCCCATCTGGAACCGCAGGCATTGCACCAAATTCAATGGCGTATCTTACATCATTCAAAGAGGTGCAGAAGCTGTCTATTCTGATGAAGGCAAGAAGCAGATTGCAGAACTGATCCAGTTCTACCTCACGAATGCTCAATTATTACGTGAAGGTTTGGAATCGGTTGGAATCACCGTTTACGGGGGAGTAAATGCTCCTTACGTCTGGCTGAAAACTCCGGGTGGCAGTACCAGTTGGGACTTCTTTGACCAGTTGCTTGAAAAAGGACATCTGGTGGGAACGCCGGGAAGTGGTTTTGGTGCCAGCGGCGAAGGTTATTTCCGCTTGAGCGCATTTAATTCTCGCGAGAATGTGATTGAAGCTGTCAAACGATTCCAGAACGTTGTCAGCTAGAAGTACTGCATTCGTAGGGTCTGCTGTGCAGACCAGACATGTTATAACGCAATCTTTCTTGATGGTCTGCAAAGCAGACCCTACACTAAACACTAAACACTAACATGGTTTCCGTCAGGCTACAGCCTGACCTTCAAAACTGCGTGATAAAATAAAAAAAGAAAGTCCTCATTCCATGCAGATTCGGCTTTTTCAAATTCAGGATGAACAGATTGTCATCTCGCTTTGGGAAAAATGTGGCTTGATCCGTACCTGGAATGATCCCCGAAAAGATATCCAACGAAAGCTTCAAGTTAATCCTGAATTGTTTCTTGTTGGAATTCTCAATGATCAGGTGATTGCAACAATCATGGCTGGATATGATGGCCATCGAGGTTGGTTGAATTACCTTGCAGTTGATTTTGATTATCAAAGAAATGGCTACGCAAATATGCTTGTTACCAAAGCAGAGCAGCTTCTTCTTGAAATGGGTTGCCCGAAAATCAACCTTCAAATTCGTACCACCAATCAAGATATCAAAAATTATTATCACCAGTTAGGATATCAAGTTGATGATTGTATCAGCATGGGAAAACGCCTGATTCCAGATAACTAAGCTTTTAGAAAGTCAGGCTGCATTGCTTTGAAAATTTGATTGGAAGAGTTGGTTTGCTTCTGCCAGCTTTAGAATATAATTTGTAGGCTGATATCGTTCTCCAAGTGATTCAAGATTTCTTAACCTGCGAACGATTTCATCCATTCCAATGCCATCAGCCCATTTAAGGATTCCACCGGCTGAATGAGAGAATCCTAAACCGTGAAATAAAGCTTCGTCAATCTGTTCAGAATCACAAATGATATTTTCTTCCAGAAGAATAGAAGCTTCCACAACCCAGGGAAGGAAAAGTCGGTTTTGAATTTCCTCCAGTGAGTATTCTTTTTTAGGTCGTAGGCGTTCTATAATCAGTTTATCTGTTTTTTCAGATCGGCCGATATTTATTCCCTGCTCGTTGTATTTGAAAAAACCTTCCCCTGTTTTTTTTCCAAGAAGCCCTGCTTTATACATCCTGACAAGAAGTTCTGACGGAATCATTCTTGAAGGATAAGTCCAGAAAAGGTTCTGCCCAACCCGTACTCCAATATCGATTCCAAGTGAATCAAGCTGCGAAAGCGGACCCATCGGCATTCCAAATTCAGAAGCTGCCTGCTCAAGCAAATCAAATTCGACACCATCCAGAACCAGTTCCATAGTTTCGTTCATGTAGAATGCTAGTAATCGATTCACAACAAAACCGGGGCTGTTACCAACATTCAACGGACGTTTTTTCAGGAAATGTGCATGGTCAATCAGTTTTTGAATTCGATCAGGATCCGTTTTCTCCAGGGCAACAACTTCAATCAGTTCTCGCTCTTCAATAGGATGGCAGAAGTGGAAAGCAGCAAATTTTTCTGGTTGCTCAACATTTTTCACAAGCCTCTGTAAAGCGATACTGGAAGTGTTTGTTGCAAGGATTGCTGATTCTTGAAGATGTGGTCCAATATTTTTAAGAACGTTGCTTTTAATTTTATATTCTTCGGGGACCGCTTCAATGACTAAATTGCATTTTCGGAAACCATTCCATTCTTCCTGTTGATGGATCGGGTGGAGCCTGTTTTTATCACTAACATATTCGGAGAGATTCTTGACAGCGGAGGAGAGAACTTCCAGATTCTTGTCTGCAAGAAATACAGAAATACCATTTTCGAGATGAATTTTTGCAATACTTTGCCCCATCAAGCCTGCACCAATAATTCCCACCGTGTTAAATGGTGAAGATGGTTCAGATGTTAATTTCAAGGAAGTTGTTTTCTGGTTCATTCGATTGAATATTCTCACAATTATTTCTTTATTAAAATTCATCACGCAGAGTTTATTAATATTATATTTTTTAAACACCAAGACTCAAAGGCACGAAGAGTTTATTTAAATTTAACTTCAAGCAATGGTCTGCACAGCAGACCCTACACTTTTTTGTGTCTTCGCCGCTTCGTGGTAATAAAATATTACATTTGGAATTAAACGTCAGGCTATAGCCTGACCTACAAAGTTCATCACCTGAAATGAATTATTAAATCATCACGCAAGGTCAGGCCGGAAGGATAGCAAAAACCGGAAAAGAATAAGAGGCTGATTTTTCAAGCAGGGATAGCTCTCAGAATTTCAGAAAATAAAGCTGGGAAAATTCGTAGAATCAGGCTGCTTTTCGAGTGATGCCAGCAGCTGCAGCGGAATCTTCATATCGAGAGACAATTAAAGCAGCATTTTGACCGCCAAATCCAATGCTATTGCTCAGGATGTGCTTGCATTTGACCTGACGAGCAAAATTGGGGACATAATCGAGATCACATTCAGGGTCAGGAGTTTCATAATTGATGGTCGGAGGAATGACTCCATCCCGAAGTGCTTGCAGGCAGATCACTAATTCAATTGCACCACATGCGGTTGTTGCATGACCAAGCATACTTTTTGTACTGGAAACAGGGAGCTTCACTGCATCGTTTCCGAATACTTTTTTCAAAGCGAGTGTTTCCACTTTATCGTTAACAACTGTTCCTGTTCCATGAGCATTACAGTAATCAATTTCGTCTGTATTTAATCGAGCCATCCGTAACGATTTTGTAATCGCGGAAACCGTTCCACGTGCTTCGACATGCGAATCCGTAATCCGGTAGGCATCCTGTGAGGATCCATATCCGGTGATCTCTCCCAGAATGTTGGCGTTTCGTCTCAGTGCAGAACCGAGTTCTTCCAGAACCAGAATCGCTGCCCCTTCGCCTATGACGAATCCCTGACGGTTTTTGTCGAAAGGTCTGACTGCTTTTTGTGGTTCTTCACTATATGTACTTAAAGCGGAAAGCCGTTGAAATCCTGTGACTCCGAAAGGATGAATTGTACTATGAGCACCCCCAGCGAGCATGATGTCTGCTTCACCTCGCCTGATGATTCGACACGATTCTCCAATTGCTTGTGAACTGGAAACACAGGCAGCAATGCAATTGCCACTTGGTCCCTGTGCATCAAACAGGCCAGCAAGATGCATCACAGGCATATGCGGTTCATATTCACGTTCTGCATCAGGACTGAAAATTTTCAATGCAGAATTTGTGAAATTTTGGTCATCGTATTCTTTGCCATTCAGGTTCTGGCTGATCGTTTTTGTAAACTGGTCGAAATCTTCAAACGCTTCACCGCATCCCAGGTAAACACCTTTTCGGGTGGGGTCCATTCGCAGTTTTTCAATTCCGGATTCCCTGACTGCCTGATAAGCAGCCCCGACTGCAAACTGGGTTTGTCTCGGACAATGAGACCATTGAAGAGGATTAACTCCGACGTTCCATAAAGACCAGTCTTTTACTTCAGCAGCGACTTTAACAGGAAAATTTTCTGCATCAAAAAGTGAGAGAAGTCCCACCCCGGATTGTCCTTCAACAAGCTGGCTCCAGAGAGTCTCAGGCGTTGTCCCCAAAGGGGCAACAATTCCTGATCCTGTAATGACAACTCTGCGATTCATAACTTATTTTCCTGTAAGACGATATCAATAATTCTTTCGAAATCAATTATTTTGAGAGATAGATCCAATATAAAAAATGATTATTCCTGAAAAGATTCCACGTAAATGCTGCTTGCCTGTCCATGAGGAACGATGCTCAGGTTTAAAAAACTGTTTCCCGGTTTGCTGTTTTCACGATTACTATTTTTTAAATCAGTGTCATTGCTTGTCACCGGGGATATCGGGCATTCAGGATCAGGAGTATTACAATTCAGGATCGGGAATAATTTGTCTTCCTGTAATGCAAGCAAGCTGGCCACAAATTCCATTGCACCGGATCCTGCCCCTGCGTTTCCTGTATAACTTTTCATTGCTGTTACCGGGAGATGGTCTGCCCGGGATCCAAATATATTTCGGATTGCCCGTGCTTCTTCCCGATCAGTTTTCTGTGTACTTAATCCATGTGCATGAATGTGACCGACTTGATCAACAGATACCTGAGCATTTTTTAAAGCCATCTTGATAACGTTTGCCACCGCCTGTTCCCTTTTTGCCTGATGGGAACCATTGATTACAGTTGAAGAAGCTGTACTACATATTTCGCCATAAATTTTTGCACCACGGTCTAGTGCTGAATTCAATTCTTCAAGCACCACCATAGCAGCACCTTCACCCGCAACTGAGCCAGAGCGATGAAGATCAAATGGGCGACATGTTTCATTGTCGTTTGAAACTTCGTCATCTTCCATCAGTTGATGAATATAAGCCATCGGAAGCATGGTTGTTCCCGTTCCACCAACAATCATGGCATCTGCATCACCATCACTGATAATTCGATACGCTTCTGCGATCGCGATATTGGCTGCTGTTTCTCTTTGAGTGATAGAATTGTTAGGTCCTTGAAAATCATGGTAGATTGCAATATGGCAAGCTGACATGTTGGGAAGACTTTTCAACAACCAGAGTGGTTCAACTTTTGTAATTCCTTCTGTTCCCCATTGGGAAAAATCAAATTTCTGATTCTCATCCTGGCAAGCCTGTACCGCCCCGAGAAAATCATCAGGCACCAATGTCATATCGCCTGTTCCGAGTGTGACTCCAACTCGTTCTGGGTCATAACCTGCAGAATCAAAATCAGAATCGAACAATGCCTGTGTGCATGCAGACAATGCCATCTTGGTTTCCCGGCTCATAACTTTGAGTGCTTTTCGAACTTTCTTTCGAGTTAATTGATCCAGATGATCAAAGTCACCAATTTTTCCCTGAAAGTCAGCAACGTATCCAGCATGAGAGCAGGGGGTTGTTAAAGATAAAGATTCATCCAGTTTTTTGATGCCACTGGTTCCATGTGCCAGAGAGTGCCTGAACTCTTTCGTCGTTTTTCCTATCGGGCTGACGACACCGATTCCGGTGACAACCACACGATGGAAATATGAGTTGGCGTAAATCATGGATAACCTTACAAATACAAGCAATTACAAATAATCACTTGCGCAAAACATTCCCCCCTATAAAGAATGAATTTGTTTGGAATTGGTCGGGAAATGTAATGAAAAAAGTTTTTTAAATCCATAGCATTCCTGACTAAAAGTCAGGCTGGATCAGGCAATTGAAAAATCTACAACCCAAAAAAGCCAGGGATGCAGATTGCCCATTTTACGCAATATGATTAACGACCGGTTCGGAGCAGAAACCAGTCAGTTTGTGTGACATTTTTGCTTATTTCGCTTAGCCGGAGGCTTCTTCGCTGTTTTCTTCAGGGGAACTTTCTTCAGAAGGTTGTGAAACCGATTCTTCTTTGTCCTCAGGTAATGCAGCGTGAGTTCCCGGCTTGATTTGAGGACCAGTTTTGAACTCATCCAGAATCTTGTTGAGATGGTCTGAATCCATGACTTCCACTTCCAGTAAATCGGTTGCAATTCGGTTTAGGACTTCTCGTTTGGAATTGAGAAGTTCAAAAACAGAATGGGAAGCTTCATCAATCATCCGTTTGATTTCCAGATCAATTTCACGAACGGTTTTTTCACTATGTGAATAATCATGCCCGCCTGAGTCTCCCAGGAATGGTGAGCGTTTAGATTCACTGTAATGTACTCGACCAAGTGTGGAACTCATCCCGAATTCCGTGACCATTCTCCTTGCTATATCAGTGGCTCGTTGCAAGTCATTCTGCGCACCTGAGGAAATTTCCTTAAAGACAATCTCTTCAGTAATGGTTCCGCCTAATAACACACAGATTCGATTAAACAGTTCCGATTCTGTATGCAGTTGTCTTTCTTCTTCTGGGCGTTGCATCATGTAACCAAGAGCCCCGAGCCCACGTGGAATAATGGAAATTTTGTGAACCGGATCAGTATTAGGCAACGAACAGGCAACCAGTGCATGACCACTTTCATGGTAGGCAACCCGCTGTTTTTCATCTTCGTGAATAATTCGAGTTGATTTTTCCAGTCCCGCAACAACTCGTTCAACTGCTTCTTCAAATTCAATTTTTGTGACACAGGTTTTATTATTTCTGGCAGCAAGAAGTGCAGCTTCATTCACCAAGTTGGCGAGATCTGCCCCGACAAAACCGGATGTGATTTTTGCAATATGCCCCAGGTTAATGTTTTTGTCCATCTTGATTTTAACTGCATGGACTTTCAGGATCTGTTCCCGACCTTTGTAGTCAGGTCGATCAACTAATACGTGCCTGTCAAAACGACCAGGACGCATTAATGCAGGGTCAAGTGTTTCAGGGCGGTTGGTTGCAGCCATCACAATAACGCTTTGTTCCGTGGAAAAACCATCCATTTCTACTAATAATGCATTGAGTGTTTGTTCCCGCTCATCATGTCCGCCGGGCATTCCGCTTCCACGTGTTTTTCCTAGTGCATCAAGTTCATCGATGAAGATAATACTGGGAGATTTCTGTCCTGCCTGTTGGAACATGTCGCGAACCCTTGCAGCTCCCACACCAACAAACATTTCGACGAAATCAGAACCAGAGAGGCTGAAGAAAGGAACACCTGCTTCGCCTGCAACTGCTTTAGCCAATAATGTTTTACCCGTTCCCGGAGGTCCGACAAGAAGAACACCTCTTGGAATTCGAGCACCAATTGCAAGATATTTTTCAGGATGCTTCAGGAATTCAACCACTTCTTTCAGTTCATCAACTGCTTCTTCAATTCCTGCAACATCACCAAAAGTAATTCCAATATCTTCCTGTGCAAACAGTTTTCCCCTGCTACGTCCGAATGACATTGCAGAACCTGCACCACCCATTCGTTTGAAGATAAAAATGAAGAAAATGATCAGAAGAAAGACAGGTAACAAAAGATAAAACAGGCTTTGTAATGCAGATGGATTGTCAGGATATGACCAGTCTATTTCTTTCTCTTTCAAGATGTTTTCAAGAATTTCCTTACTTTTAGAAGAGAAGTTATTGTTATCAAGATTAACGATATATCGTTTGATTGATTTTGCCTGCTTAGATTTGGATTCCGGCTGGTCCTGAAAAGAAACAAATCCTTTGTCGATGCGAAGTTCATGAACGTTGGTCCGATCGAAACGACCACTTCCTTTGACATTCGGATCCTTTTCCTGTAACCCAACCAGGAACTCACTGAATTTCAGCTTGGTTCCACCTGAAGCATCGTTCATAATTAATACCAGAAACGCAGAGAGCGCAAGACCAATCAACAGGTAGAGAAAAATATTGTTAGAAGGTTGGCGTTCCGGTTTTTTCTGGGATGATTTTTTTGAGTTGTCCGGACGAGAATCATTCTTTTTTTCAGGTTCTGGCATATCTGTTTCTTATCTGATTCGGAATTGCTTCCGAGATTGACAGTATTGAGTAAACGTAATTGAGTAAACGTACAGTTCTGAATAAAATCTAAAATATTGAGATAAGCAGGTTTTATGATTACTCTGATATTATAGGGGCTGTTTCAATAAATAAACGGGATATTCTTCCGGGAATTGCCTGTTTATCAATTTCAGAGGTCAGATTTAATCGATTTTCGGAGTTTCCTTGCTTATTCATCTTGAGAACAGGCATAAATATCCAAAAATGACCCTATTGATCTTTCATCAGGCAATTAGCAACAGCCTGATCAGGAATCTGTACAATAGGATATTAGTGCAGGTTGCACTTAACTGTAGCACCGCTGGATAGTAAGGAGACTTTATTTCAAGACTTAAACCCGCTACATGTCTATGAAAATCACTCTAAACCATTGATTATAAGGGTTTATATCAGTCTACCTGCTGAGAATGGCTTATAAGTTGTTCCGATTTGCTTCACAAGGTCAGGTTGTTTGTAAAATCTCGCGGTGAAGCTTTTGAAAGCTGTCAATTCTCTTCCAAAATCAAGGCAATATGTTTCTGGATTGTACCTTGTTCAATCGTGCTGGTCTTCCTAAAATGCTGCGAGAGCAGGAATTTCCGTCAATTTTTGTAACAGTCTGAAGACGACTTGATAAAAAGTATTGGATCAGCCTCGGACAGATTTTCCGAGCCGGTTCCTTTACCCTTATTCTTTTTATTTACCCTTATTCTTTTTATGTAGTGAAGCAGGATGAAACAGATAGCAGTTCTAGGGTCAACCGGTTCCATTGGAACCAGCTGTCTGGACGTGATATCTGCCCATCCAAGCCGACTGAACCTGTTTGGGATGACCGCGCATCGTCAATGGGAACAACTGGCTGAACAATCCAATCAATTTCATCCTCGTTTTGCAGTGATCAGCGATGACTCAATCAGGGATGAAGTGAATCTGGACCGTTTTTCAGAAAAAACAGAAGTCCTGTTTGGTGAAAAAGGGATTGAAAAGCTTGCCTGTTTTCCTGAAGTCGAGATGGTGATTTCCGGGATTGTCGGAGCAGCAGGATTAAGAGGAACCTGGGCTGCCTTAGAAGCAGGGAAGTCGGTTGGAATTGCCAACAAAGAAACATTAGTGATTGCAGGTCCATTAATTATGGATCTTGCCAAAAAGAAACAGGTCAATTTAATTCCTGTCGACAGTGAGCACTCAGCCATTTTTCAGGCACTTCAATCGGGCAATCGAGATGAAGTAAAAAAAGTGGTACTGACGGCAAGTGGTGGACCTTTTCGAGGATATACAAAGGATCAATTAAATGATGTGACCCCGGAAAAAGCATTGAATCATCCAACATGGAATATGGGTCCCAAAATTACGATTGATTCTGCTACAATGATGAACAAGGCATTGGAAATCATTGAAGCGAAATGGATGTTCGGATTAAACGCGGATCAGATTGAAGTGGTGATTCATCCGCAATCAGTTGTTCATTCGTTTGTTGAGTTTCTAGATGGATCGGTGATCGCACAGCTTTCGCCACCTGATATGAAACTTCCTATACAATATGCACTCAGTTTTCCAGAACGATGGGAAGGAATTAGTCCTTGCATTGATTGGAAGGAACTGATGACATTTGAATTTATTCCTCCTGACCGGGAAGCATTTCCTTCTTTAGAATTAGGGTTTGAAGTTGCTGAACGTGGGGGAAGTTGTGGTGCAGTGTTGAATGCAGCAAATGAGATTGCTGTTGAACGATTTTTAAAACAAGAACTTGAATTTAATGATATCCCGCGTGTTTGTCGCGCGGTATTGGAGTCGCACAATTTTGATCCTTCTCCCTCTTTAGAGGAACTTCTCAAGTGGGATCAATGAGCGCGTCAGGAGATATATAAGTGTTAATACTAGCAGCCTTTACAATAGGCAAATTACTTTCTGCAGTTTATGTTGCACTCGGACTTGGTCTTGTGATCTTTTTTCACGAGCTGGGCCATTTTGCAGTTGCTAAATGGTGTAACGTGAATGTGGAACGGTTCAGCATCGGTTTTGGTCCGATTATCTGGTCTAAGAAAAAGGGAGAAACCGAATACGCAATTTCCCTCATCCCATTTGGTGGGTATGTCAAAATGCTTGGTCAGGATGATATGGATCCGAGCCAGTTAAGCAGCGATGAAATTGCAGAAAATCCGCGATCTTATTCAGCAAAAAATGTACCCCAGAGGATGGCAATCATCTCTGCAGGAGTGATCATGAATATCATTACAGCAGTGATATTTTTTGGAATTGCCTACTCTCTTGGGGTGAATGTCCTGCCATCAACAATTGGACACGTGAAAGTGGGCATGCCCGCCTGGGTTGCCGGGTTGGAAAGTGGTGACCAGATTACCAAAATCAATGGTACGAAATCAAAATCCTTCATGGATATTGTTCAGGGAGTTGTGATAAGTACGGGAAATATTGATATCGAAGGGATTCACGCAGACGGAACAACTTATGAAAAAAATATTGAGCCCCAAATGGTTGGAACACGTCGTGGAATTGGAGCAGAAAACCCGACAACCAGTTTGAATGTTGCAAGGTATGAAGATAAAACGTTTTCTCCAACAGTGACGGGCAGCCCTGCAGCCGAGGCTACTGTTCCTTTTAAACAGGGCGATACCATCAAGAAAATTGATGATGTAAAGTTAGATAATTTTACACAATTGGTGAATTATCTTGCAGTCAAAAGAAAAGAATCCGTCACATTTCATGTGCAAAGATTAGACGAGCCTGATAGTGAATTAGTTGAAATTTCTGTTAAGCCCAATCCATTTAATACACTTGGGATTTGGATGGATATCGGCACAATTACCAGTATTCAGGATGATTCACCCGCGGCGAAAGCAGGGTTCCAGATTCACGATAAAATTACAAAAATCAACAATAAAACTTTGGGAACAGAAATTAATCCGCTACATCTTCCCTATATTTTTGCAGACTATCAGGGACAGGAAGTGACCGTTTCTGTAAGCCGACCCGCAAAAGTGGGTGAAACAAAAGAAATCGATTTAAAAGTAACACCCCGTAAGAAAAATGGTTGGATCTCGGCTCCTTCTTCTGAAGGAGAACCCCTTTCCGTTCCTGCTTTGGGAATTGCTTATCATTTAGTTCCGAGCGTCTTAAAAATTGAACCAGACAGCCCTGCAGCCAAAGCTGGAATTGCAGTCGGTGATCGTGTCCGAACAATGGTAATTTTTCCACCTGAATCTGATCAATCCAAAAAAATAAAAGGTAAGCCGTTAGAAATCAGATTTGGTGAAGAAGATAGCAAAGGACGTGTCATCAATAACTGGGCATATGCATTCTGGATGATGCAGATATATTCTAACTCCAAGGTTAAAATATCAGTTAGCCGTGAATCAAAAATTAAAGATTTTGACCTCATGCCTGCTCCTTCCAAGTCGAATCCTTTTTATCTGCCCATGAGAGGAATTTCGATGATGCCTCTTAGAAAAAAAGTGATTGCAAGTGACTTGAAAGAAGCAGTCAATATGGGACTGGCAGATACAAAAAATTCCATTTACCAGATTTATTTTACTTTACGTAATTTATTTGGTGGTGAACTTTCCGTTAAAGAACTGCGAGGACCGATTGGTATTGCAGGGATTGGATATCAAATTGCTAAAAATGGAATGGCTGAGTTAATGCTCTTTTTAGGAATGTTAAGTGTTAATCTGGCTGTGTTGAATTTCCTGCCGATACCAGTTCTCGATGGCGGGCATATGGTCTTTCTGGCATGGGAGGGAATTACCCGAAAACCTCCCAGCGAAAAGGTCATTATTGCAGGAACCTATGTCGGGATGGCCTTTGTCCTTAGCCTGATGCTTTTAGTGCTATATCTTGATATTTTTGTACATTGGCTCGGAATAGGCTGACCATTCATTAAAAAGAAATTTCAAAGAAGACTCTGATTTTTCTAGATCCTGACTTTTTTAATGAATATAATTGATCCAAGCCCGGCGAGAAAGAAAGACACTTATTTAAATATCTTCCTGTTTTGATATCTTAAGGTAATCCTGACCAGAAAAGTGAGGTCGAACATATGGCACAGCGGTACGGTCGAGACCATGATAGCATGGCTGCAGCTATTTTTGCCGTTACCTTTGTTATCCTTGGAGGGTTGGGGATTTGTTCAGCTGTTGCTTTCACATTCAACCCGAAACCGTTTTTTTCGTTTTTGGTGATTGGGGGCAGCTTTCTTTTAATCATCATGGTAATCCTGCGTATTGTGTTTGGAAAAACTGAAAATAGTGCTGCAAACAGGAGCTCTCACTGGATCGTAGGAAAAGGGGAAATGGAAGCGGGTGAAGACTATGTTCCCGAGCTTCAACGACAAAAGGGTGGTTCACAAACGCCACCTTCAGTTGATAAAATCAGAAGCCTGAAAGATGGAACTAATAACTGGGTTCCTTCGGGCAGTTCATCCAAGCCGAAAAAAAGATAGAACCAAATAACAGGTAGAATATCTTCACACCGATGGTAACACACACGACATTGATTATAATTCACTGCAGGAAGGGAAGAGTGCCACGCAGCCGACTTATGCAGCCGTTACCAGTCGAAGTCATCATGATGGATTTGTGAATGTTGCGTTGATGGATGGCTCTTCTCAATAAACAAATTCAACCTCAAATAATAAAGAAGTTTTGTTATGAAAAAACAATCTATCATAATAATGATATTAGTCGGACTTTCTATTTCCTGCATCAATTCACAGGCAAATGCTATTGATGAATTGACCCAGAAAAAATTAAACGAAGTTCGTAATAATGGAGTTCAGTTTTTAAAGAATTCTCAATCAGATGATGGAAGTTGGACGATGTCCAATTCCCCCGGAACAACTGGATTGGCGACAATTGCTTTGTTGCGATCAGGGCTTAACAAAGAAGATCCTGCTGTTAAGAAATCGCTTGGGCATCTCAAAACATTTATCAAACCTGATGGCGGGATTTATGCAGCGAAAAGTATTCATCGAAATTATGAAACGTGTATCACTTTACTTGCATTTCATGAAGCCAATTCCGATGGTGAATACAAGGAAGTCATTGCCAATGCGAAAAAGTTCCTGAAACATCTGCAATGGGATGAAGGAGAAGGAATTGAATCCTCCGACACAGCCTATGGTGGACAGGGATATGGAAAACACCAACGACCGGATCTTTCCAATACTCAGTTCTTTGTAGAAGCTTTGAAGACAGCAGGGGTTAAATCAAATGATCCTGCTATGAAAAAAGCGTTATTATTTATTTCGCGTGCTCAGAATCTTTCAAGCGATTTTAATACAACCGAGTTTTCTGCGAAGGTGAATGATGGTGGTTTTTATTATACACCCGCAGCCGGTGGAAAATCGCAGGCTGGAATGAATGCTGATGGTGGACTGAGATCATATGGTTCTATGACCTACGCCGGCTTAAAAAGTATGATCTATGCAGGATTAACCATTGATGATCCTCGGGTGAAAGCTGCATTTGATTGGATTCAAAAACATTACACACTTTCAGAGAATCCGGGAATGGGCCAACAGGGGCTTTATTACTATTACCATACTTACGCCAAGGCGCTTTCCGCTTTTAAAGTAGACTACCTGATTGACAGTAAAGGCGTGAAGCACGATTGGCGAAAAGATTTGATTGAGCGACTGGCAATCATTCAGCGTTCCAACGGTTCCTGGGTGAATAAAGCTTCTCGATGGTACGAAGGTGACCCCAATTTGGTAACAGCCTACAGCCTGATGGCTTTAAGTTACTGTCGTTAAGGAAGGTCACAAGGAGATATCAATCGATGAATTTACCTGTTTTCGGGGTAATATATCAACTAATGATTATTTGTTATATTCATCCTGCACCCCAATTTCTTTCAGTTATTTCATGATTCCATACCAAAAATCGCTATACTGACAGTTAAATTGTACCAGAACCATTTTTCATAACAAAAAGGTTTATTCTTGGCATTTCTCAGATTGGAAATAGAGGATTGTCCCGGCCAGATTATTGAATTAACCGGGGAAAGATTAATCATCGGGAGGCATCCTAACTGTGAAATCGTTTTAGATAACGGTGCAGTCAGCAGGTATCATGCACAAATTCTTGTCAGTCATGGGCACTATTTCCTGGAAGATTTGAGAAGCAGAAACAGAACTCTTTTAAATGACGAGGCTCTTGAAGGTCGGATCGAATTAAACGACAAGGATTCCATCAAAGTTTGCGATATCGAATTCTTTTTCTACAAGCATTTACCCCCGCTTGAAGAGTCCGACACAAAAGAGCATATTGTCACCTCAATTTATATTCAGGATCAAACTGAAGAGCCAGCTCCTGCAGGAGAAGAACAGGATGTTGAACTCCCTGAATCGGATACAAGTCAATCGGGTAAAGTACTGAGTGGTGATAAAAAAAAGAAAAAAAAGAAAGATAAGGAAGAGCATTCATCATCCATTATTACAACGATGAATGCCAAAGCGAATAGCAGGCTGAGCCTGAATGTGCAATCGGATGCTAAGCTGCGAGCAGTCCTTGATATCAGTAATG
>JAJRVU010000216.1 GCA_024277145.1 Planctomycetota bacterium | reverse complement strand
GCCTGGTTCTGGGACGGATCGATAGGTGTTAATTTCTACAACTTCGTACTCTGATATGATTATTCCTACAGCATGACTTTAATCTGCCCCTTCATATAAGCTCCTGAATTAGCAGCTTTATTCTATTTTTAGTTGAGTTCTTTGAAATGCTATTCTAGTGCAGGTTGCACATAACTGTAGTGTCGCTGGATAGCATGGAGATTTTATTTCAGGATTTTAACTCGCTATACGTAAATGAAACTCGATATAATTACTCATTTGCGGGTATACTCGTAAAAGTGGAATTCGGGCCAGCGGAAAAATTCCATTACCTTTTATAGTAAATATTGAATTTCCTTTTTTTTAAAGCTGGTCTTAAAAACCTGAAACCACCTGGCGTACATTTATTCAAGAAAGTGTGCAATAGCGCTCACAATTTCCAGACTCCTTCAAGTTAATTCCCGGCAAAAAGCATAGCACCTATGAATCAACCTGATTTATCATCTACTGATACAATCAAATGGGAAGCTCGTTTTGCCCAACTCCCGTCTGTTATTGTATGGGGAGTCATTTTATTCTGCCTGATCCCTGCAATGATGGGATTGCTTTACCCTGATTTTATCAAAGGTGTAGACGCTCTAGCGGTAGATTATTTTGACCCGGATACAGGAGCGCTTCTACAGGTTCCTCAGTCCTACGTATTATTTGAATGGAGCGCGTTCTGCATTGCATTATTCACTGCAATTCTTTCGCTGGTGCATTATAAATTAAAGCAAGATTTAACAACTGCCATTATTTGTATTGCGATCTTTTTTTCCGGGATGCTTGATGGTTTTCAAGTATTGGCGGCGACGGGAATTACTTTGGTTGTCAAAGATCCGGGAGACTTCATTCCGTTAATCTGGACCATTTCACGTTTTTTCAATGTTGGCTTTCTGATTGCTGGAATAGCACCTTTTGTATGGAATAAAATTGGCCGGTACGGTAGTTCCAAAGCGAATGCCGGGACTTTTTACATGATGGTCGTCGCAACATTATTCATCTTGATGGCTTATACAATCGTTGATATTGCAGCTGGAACGGAAAAATTGCCTCAAACAGTTTTCGACAGACCGATACCGCGCCCATGGGACATGGTGCTACTCGTTTTATACTTGGGTGCAGGCGCTTTAATTTTCCCAAGATTTCACCGAATGCATCCAAGTCTTTTTTCACATGGTTTGTTACTCAGCGTTATTCCCCATATTGCAGCTCAAACTTACGCTAGCCTGGGTTCACGTTATATCTTTGACTATAATTTTAATGCAGCCCATTATTTAAAAATCGTAGCCTACGCTGTCCCTTTAACTGGTTTGATTTTGGATTACATTCGTGTTTATAAAGTAGAGGTTGTTCTTCAATCTACTAAAGAAAAACTAAAAGTGGCCAGAAGAGTCCAGCAGGCTCTCCTCCCGACAAATTCCCCTGATCTCCCCGGGTTTGATTTACATGGAATGTCGGTCGCTGCGGATGCTGTGGGTGGTGATTATTTTGATTACATTCATATGGATGATGAGAATATTGGTATTGTTGTTGCGGATGTGAGTGGCCATGAACTGGGGGCTGCTATCCTGATGGCGAAGACTCGGGCTTATCTTCGGGCTTTGGCGCAATATATTTCTGATGTCGGAACCCTGATTTCAAAGCTGAATCACTTCCTGGTGGAAGATGTTGTCAATCGCTGGTTTGTCACCATGTTTTTTGTTCGATTGAATATTAAACAAAGCGCCATGACATTCTCTGCAAATGGTCATCAGGCATACCTTTTTAGAAATAAGAATGAACTGGAAGTTCTGGACTGTACAAGCCCTCCATTGGGGGTCATCGATGATCAGAACATACCTTGTGGCCCTGAACTCACTTTAAAAGATAATGACATCCTGCTCATCCTGACAGATGGCGTAACCGAAGCCATTAATCCGGAAGGGGAATATCTGGGAATGGAAAGACTGAAAAAAATTGTCCGGCAACATCAGGACGAATCAGCAGAAGAAATCATTAACCATATTCTTGAAATGTTAAATCAATTTCGGAAAGAGACACCTCTCACCGATGACATCACAGTTGTGGTGCTCAAAAAAACAGGTTAATGCCTTGAGGGGTATTTCAAGTCCCTTATTATAATGATGTTTGAAACAAAGCATGTAAAGGAAACATTTCAAACAGTCCCTCTGTTTCCCATTCCACAAATATAAAAAAGACCGGAAGCACAGGCGCTCATCTGAAAAAATCTCCTAAGAAATAGTTTCAGCTGTACCTCCGATCTAAGCACTGTGAATAGGAAATAGCTTTAGGTTGGACATTCCTTAAATAATTTCAGTTCTGGAAGTTGTACGAATCGCGTATTTTGAGTGCGATACCATAGAACGATGTATGCAAACAGCATGCCCAATGAAATTAATCAACTGCGACAATGACGTAAGTGCTTTTAAAGAAGTAGGTTAAAGCATGCTTCTGTTCATGAGCATGGAATCTAATGGGAATGATTCCATAAGGATTGCATGGTAATGCATCAATTCAGGCAAGATAGAAGGCAGTTAAAGCTCTCTCGTGCTTCCTTCAGGATTAATGATTTTGAGAAGGCAGGACGATTGCTTTCACGCCTGTAATGCAGCGATATCTTGAAGAGATGTTGTGAGGAAATGAACATCCAGTAAGGAGGGATGCAAAAGACAAGGCAGGGGCTTATGGTTTTATGGTCTTGCACAAATTAAATTCACGGCCCAATGATTTTCGATGGGCTATCTGCTCGTCAAATTGTTGACCAATATGATCAGGAATTGGAGACATGCGGCGCTTCGACATATCAATATGGGCTCCGATAAATTCGCCCACTGAAGCAATGCAACCATCATCTTCATTCACAATAAAATGCATTGTCCTGAATCGCTTTTCACTTCGATCAATTGCACAGGAACGCGTATGAATTCGTTTTCCAACGTGAAGTTCCTTTAAATATTTCAGATGGCAATCCAAAGCAAAAGCCCCTGACTGATTCTCTTTCATGTATTCTTCGGTTAATCCCCAGCTTGCAAAGAATCCACAAGTCGCCTGGCTGAATAAATGTGTATACCACATGACATTCATGTGCCCCATCTCGTCCAGCCAATCTTCAAGGACAACGGCTGAACAGGTTATTGGAAATGACTCGATATCAGCTAATGTTAGATTGATCATCACTCAGTTACCTTCTTTTATTCTCATTTTTCAGATATTTTATTTCGAGAAGATGAATTAACCTAATTTTTCTTTGACAAGATCATTCAATCCTTTGAGGTCTAACTTCCCGGTTCCCAGCATTGGAATCTCATCTACTTTCAAGAAGTTTTCTGCATTCGGAATCCACAAATTAGGAAAACCTTCATCAGATAATTTTGTCAGAATTTCATCAATAGGTAGTTTTAAAGGCTTGTGAACAACAATAATTTTTTCTCCCTTTTTAGGATCGGGGAGAGATGTAACAGCAATCTTAACCTCTGGTTCATCGCTATCGGGATCTTCAACAATATGTGAAAGCGAGGCTTCAATTTTAATATGGGGAATCATTTCTCCGCCAATTTTTGAAAACCGGCTTAACCTTCCCGTAATTTGAATAAATCCATCATCATCAATATTCCCTATGTCTCCGGTGTTATACCATCCATCAATCAGGACTTCGGCTGTTTTCTCGGGCATATTCAAATACCCTTTCATCACATTGGGGCCCTTCACCCAAATGAGCCCATCACGATTTGTCCCGAGATCTTCTTTGGAATCTGGATCAACAATTTTAACACTGACGCCAGGAAAGACTCTACCAACTGTTCCTAAACGAGTTGTCAATTGATCAGAATTACCAGCACGGTGAGCCGAGACATTTGATGAAATACCAGGTGAGCACTCTGTTACTCCATATGCTTCCGATGGTTCGACATCAAATTTTTCTTTAAAAGCCTTTGCCAGTTCAATAGGCATTTTTTCTGAACCGACAATGACAACATCCAGATGCTCAAATTGATCTTCCTCAACGCGTTTAAGATAGGTTCGCAAAAACGTTGGAGCAGCAGTCATAATAGTCGCTTTATGCTTCTTGCTTAGTTTTCCAATCTGCCGTGCATCAAGGGGATTAAAGTGATAAATCCCTTTGAGATCAATTGTTGCAACCAGCCAGAGTGTTCCCATGAATCCAAATGAATGAAAGAAGGGAAGGATTCCCAGGAAAACATCTTTGTTTGTGAAACGGACCATTTGAGCAATCCCATCAACATTCGTTTGAATATTATGATGAGAGAGCATCACGCCTTTGGGATTACCTGTTGAGCCGGAGGTATATATGATTGTCAATATTTCATCCGGTGAGATTTTTGTTAAACCAAGTTTTCTTTCCAGGATAGCTGTAGGTGTAATTAAAGCATCCAGAAGCGAACTGATTTTTTCAATAGCTGTTGCCTTTTCCTTTAAATCTTCCAGATAAACGATCTCAGCATCAAGATCAAAATTCATTTTTTCCATAACACGTTTACTGGTTATCACGTGTTTAATGTTAGAATCTTTGATACAGAAATTAATTCCCTGACTGGAAAGAGTGTAGTTAAGATTGACTGAAACTTTATTACTGAGTGCAACGGCAGTATTTGCAACAAATCCACCTACGGAAGGGGGGAGTAAAATTCCAACAAATTTCTCGTCGGCTTCAAAAACATGTTTTTCAAGAAGCTTCTTAAAAAGAAGTGACCCTGTTAGCAGTTTTCCACCGGTAATATCGACACCACCGGAATCAGCCACCTTGGATCGAAAACGAGCGACTTTACATTTTCTGATTAAATGTCTTGCTGGTATCAGCGTCCGGTCTTTTCTTTGTTCCACAGATTTCACTCCTAACAGTTCAACAGCATTTCTTACTTGATCTATTGTTTCCGGATTTCTAATGGCAGGCCCAAAATTAATTGAAACGGGATAAGGCCACTGTCTTGGTTTTTTCCAGAAAAATTTTCCATCTTTATAACTAAAAATCGAACCCCATAATTCATCAAGGTAGACAGGTATTATCGGAGCATCTACTCCTTTAATGATTTTCATCAATCCTTTTTGAAAAGGTTGTAACTGTCCGGTCCTAGTGATTTGACCTTCTGCAAAAATGCAGACAAGTTCACCATTAAGAATCGCTTTTCGAGCAGACTGGAGAGATCTGATAATCGATTTGGGCCCGTCCTCCGGTCGAATGGGAATTACACCATACAATCTTGAAAGCCATCCGGCAATCCCTTCAGAGATATAATCACCATAGGCAATCATTCGTATATTACGAGAAGATGTCATCAGTAATAGAATTCCATCCAACCACGAAACATGATTTGAAACGAGAAGGGCACCCCCTTTAGCGGGCAAATTTTCCCGGTTACAAACTCGAACACGATAAAGAGTATGAGACATCAGCCAGACAAAACAACGAATCGTCGATTGAGGGATGATTTTATAGATCAGGTAAGCAACACCAATGGTGCTAAGACCAGTCACAAGGAAAATCTGGCTGGGACTCATGTTCAAGAGTTTGTTCATGAGATAAAAAAGCCCGGTGACAATAAGAATTCCACTAAAGGTAATAAAATTACTGGCAGCAATAATGGAACCTCGACTTTGAACATCACTGCGATGTTGAAGAAATGATTCCAACGGAATATCAAATAACCCCGAAGCAATTCCAAGAAAAACAAGAAGAACAGCAGAGATATAATACCCGGAAATTCCGAAGCCTGAAATAAATTCTGTGCTGATGCCATTGAGATAGAGAAACATGGCACTGAATGCAATTCCGACAGCACCGAGCGGAACAATTCCCAATTCAATACGACCCGCAGACCATTTTCCCGCCAATAGACTTCCTATGGCCACTCCGACAACCAGGATAGCTAGAAGAGGACCAACTTCCCTTTGGTTTAAATGCAGTTCATTCAGACCATATTGATCAATATTCAAGTTTGCGAGGGAAGCTAACATCCAGAAGAATGCAATTCCTAAAGCTGCCCGAAATAAGGCTTTGTTGTTATATAACAACTTTAATTCTTTAATGGGATTGTCTAAATTTTTTCGGGAAGGGTCAGCCGGAGCTAATCGCTCAATCATCAAGCTTGTCAGAAACCCCATTCCTGCAACAGATAATAAAGCAATTGCAGCAGGGGTGATATTAACAATGCCGCTTAAGCTTCCATCAGGGATTACCAATTCCTGTATCCAGGTTCCTGCAACACAACCGAGCGCTGCTGAAACAATCGTCACCAATCCCATCCAGGCATTCCCATTAGACAATTCATGATCAGGCAAGATTTCCGGAATGCTTCCATATTTTGCAGGACTGAATAATGCACTTTGAGTTCCCATGATAGCGACCACACCAAAAAGCATATAAATATTGTGGGTATAGATCGAAAGCAGACCTGCAAGCATGATAAAGATTTCAGCAACTTTGCAGGAAATGATAACGGATCGCTTGCTGAATTTATCACTGAAAAAACCAGAAGGACTGGCTAAAAGAATATAGGGAAGGGTGAAACAAACCAGACCGATCGTCAGGGCTTCAATTTGTCCTACTTCCTCTTTTGCAATCGAGACCGATAACCAACGAAACATGTTGTCATTAAATGACCCTAAAAACTGGGTACCCAATAAACCGATAAAACTTTTCGATTTAATTTTGGAAGAAAGTGCAGGGGAGTCAATCGTTGTCGAATTATCCATATTCTTGCCGTCTATATATTATTCGTAATATTTCAGTATTATTTGTCTATCTTCAATCAAGACGAATTCGAATTGAAAATATCACGCATTTATTGAAATCAATATTTTAGTTATTCCGATGGTATGAGAATGAATTCAAAGAATGTTCACAATAGAAGAGATGTTTTGAATTGATTAGAAAGTGTTTTTATGACATTAATATGACATTATCCAAATCGATAGGTCGAATAAGCTACTTTTAAGACAGATATTGCTGTGAAGCATCAGAAATATAACCGGACCTTATGGTACAAAATAGAATCGACCTTTGTTATGTTTGGCAATTTTACGGAGAAGGGGTTCAGCCCCCTTGTTGCCAAAAGCAATCGTGTGAATTACAGAACGATTTTGTTTAATTTTTTTCAGGTCACGTTTGATTTGATTGTCGTTGATACTTCCGTCTGTTAGAAAATAAATCACCTCAGGCTTGAGTCTCAATGCTAACCGCAACGCTCGTCGAGGGTCAGTTAAACCATCTGCTTCGATATTATTTGCCCAGTGTAAATACTTTTTTCGGGTTTCTTTCGTTGCCAGTTGCATAGACTCAGCAGGCATAGGGATCGCTTCTTGATTAAAAAAGATAATAAAAAATTCACTTTCATCATCCAGGTGATTAATTGACTCTTGCAACTCAAATTTGAGTCGGTCCAATCGAGTATTAAATTCTTCAGAGTGAGAATGAATCATACTCTGTGAGCAATCCACAACGTAAATAAATTTTTTTCCTTTTGTGCTTATTCCAAAAAATGGATTCCCGGAACCTTCTCCAACTTTATTTATTCCTGCCCCATTGGCTCCTATAATAGAAAATAACGATTCATGTGAAATTGTTTTCAATTCAGGCAACAGAAAGTTATTCGATGTTTCTGAAAAATTGAAAAGAGAAGGTTCTAATTGTTCTGAAATCATTTCCTGGTTTTTAATTACAGGTGAAGGGGATATGATAATGTTTTCTATCTTGAAATCAGTCTGGACCTTCCAAAGGCTGCTAATTGAATTGCTGAAATCAGTCTCAGGATTTGAAAATGTCCATAAATAAAGAAAGAGGATTAAGAAAAAATGCAAAACAAGAGAGATTACAAATCCCTGTTTCCAGAAAGGTGTTATGTTAATCATTCTGATTTCATTATCTCCTTTCCCTGATGTGCATGTTTCGAAATAGGATACAGCGTGAAAAAATTCTCATTGACAGTCACTGCAAATGGAGAGTTTCAGGCATTAACCTGTATTAAAAAAGGCTTTAATGGCACATTGCCCTCTATTCTATTGTAAACAACATGATACAATAAAGTTAAACATAATTTACATTAAGGATCAAATATAAGAACAGTTGTCATGCAGACTTTGGAACAAAATCAAAACAATCCACTAGCAACGGAATCCCTTAAAGAGCACCCGATTGTTTTCTTTGATGGAGTCTGTGGCTTATGCAATCGTTCGGTAGATTTTATTTTAACTCGCGACAAAAGAAGGACTTTTCGATTTGCTCCTCTTCAGGGAGATACTGCTAAACAATGTTTGACGTCAAAATTTCACCATAATATTAATAACATTGTTTTTGTTGATGAAACAGGGCAGTATCATAAATCTTCTGCAGTGGTACGTGTTTTGCGTAAGTTAAGTGGGGTTTGGCCTACCTTGGGAATTCTTCTCTGGCTGATCCCTAAGCCGATCAGAGATTCAGGTTATTCGATCATCGCAAGATTTCGGTATAAGCTGTTTGGAAAACTGGAAGCTTGCAGGCTTCCCAAACCTGGAGAACAGGACCAATTTCTTCCCTGAAATATTATTGGCACAGCCTTGAATATGAAATCAAATCCCTTCCCGATTGCTTATTCAGATTTACTGAATCAAATCAGTGATTCCTATCTGGCTTTTTCGATCTCTTTCATGCTACTCCTCGTATTCGCTGCTAATATCTGCTTCCTCTTCCTTTTTTGGAAAGAGTATCAATCAAGACAGCGTTCCATTCAAAAAGAGATAAGAAAACATGAGTTGTCTTTAAAAATTGAATACCAGCAGCTTAAAAATCTGTTTCCTGAGACACACGCTGATACTGACCTTAATAATGAAATTGATAGCTTAATGAAAGAGACTTTTGGTTCTCATATCTGACCGGGTCAATCTATTTATTTCTCATTAATAATAAATCATCTTAAAAATATCCCCAGCAATTCAATGAATCTCCAGCCTGCACCAGTGCTGTTTTGATATTGGCATCTATTGTCATTCTATTCTTAAAATTTAATGCTTTTTTCAAAACCTTGAGAATCCATTACGGGTATCATTCCTGAATTGTATGCGGTATTCTTGTGATACAGTTTCTATTTCACAGGAATCTCTTTCATTCGAAGTTCTTTTTTTTCGACTTATCAGGAAAGTGCTTTTCTCATGTCTGAAAACCCACTGAAAAATCAGGGACAGATACTCAGTCAGGATCAACCGAATTCAGACGGTTCCGTATTGGATGTCAGAAAAACAAAATTCCGGTGGCCAATAGCCCTGTTCATTCTCGTTACTGCAATCATCATCCAGACGTTTTATTGGTTCAAAACTGATGGTGATACAAGCGCTTTGGTGATCAGTGGCTACATCATTTGGTTATCAACAGCGTTACTTTTTATACTCTGGTGGCTACTTGTTTCCGGTTTAAAATGGAAAATTAAAGCTCTCGGAATATTGATTGTTGCAATTTCGTTTGGAGTCTTCCAATCTGCTTTTCGTTTTGAAGGTTTTTCAGGAGCATTTATCCCCAGCTTTTCATTACGGTTCAATCCAACAGGAGAGGAAAAAGCGATCCGGTTCTGGAACCAGAAAACGGAGAGTGTTCCACAAACGTTTGTTGCAGATTTAAAATTAACAGAAGAAGACTGGCCACAATTTCGCGGCCACAATAGAGATGGCATTATCAAGACCCAGAATTTCAGGTCGGACTGGAATGAAAATCCGCCGAAAGAAATCTGGAAACACCCGGTAGGTCCTGCGTGGACATCTTTTGTTCTTGTTGGCCCGTACCTGTTCACACAGGAACAGAGAGAACAATTAGAATGTGTCGTTTGTTATCTTGCTGAAAATGGTGAAGAAGTTTGGGTTCATTCTGACAGAACCAGGCATGAAACCCCAATGGGCGGAGTTGGCCCGAGAGCAAATCCTGTTTTTCATGAAGGGCTGCTATATTCGTTCGGAGCAACGGGAATCATTAATTGTCTCAATGCTTCCTCAGGAGAAGTTGTCTGGACCAGAAACGGACTGGAAGACGCCAAGGCCAAAAACATTACCTGGGGAATGTCTGCATCTCCATTAATCCATCAGTCCAATGTCATTTTTGCGCCCGGTGGAAACCACGATCATTCAATCATAGCTTATGATCTTAAAACGGGAGATATTAGTTGGGCAAATGGCAACCGTAGAACCGGTTATGCATCTCTCACCCTGATGCAATTTGCAGAATCAGAACAATTCCTCTTTTATGGAAACGAAGGGCTTTATGGTCTTGATACTCAAACAGGAAAAGAGCTTTGGCAGTTCCCGTGGAAAAACGATCAGAAAATCAATTGTGCAGAACCGGTTAAAGTGGGAGACGACCTGATCCTTCTGAGTAGCGGATACGGATTAGGTTCGACTTTACTCCAATTAAAACAAGATAAAGACCAATGGACGGTTTCTCAGGCAAAATGGAAAACAAACAAACGATTCAAAATGAAATTCAACGCAGGCGTTTACCTCGATGGATATCTCTATGCTCTGAGTGAGGGAATTTTAACGTGTCTTGAAGTAGACTCCGGGAAACTCAAGTGGCGTAAACGAGGCAGATACAATTTCGGCCAGATTCTCCTGGTGAATGACTTCCTGTTGATCCTGACAGAAGATGGAGAAGTCGCCTTGGTGGAAGCCCGTCCTGATAAACCAATTGAGACAGCAAGGTTTAAAGCGATCGAAGGAAAGACCTGGAATCATCCTATCCTCAGCAGAGGAAGATTGTATGTCAGAAACGCGGAAGAGGCTGCTTGTTTTGATGTCGGAAACGGATCAATTCCTGAAGAGAATCAGCAGGTCAACTAAAGCATTTTGATTCTTATGTCAGCTCATGAATTGAAAGAAACTGAGTTACGTTCGGGGAAGTGAAACAGGAGAAAATTCACAGCACCCTTGATCACATTCACGTTGTAGATCGCTTGCAATGATCTACGAACATCTATCAATCAAAAGGAAGGATCCACCAAAAAGAGATATAGCTCCAACGTCCGATAATGTCCGTTATGTTAAATTGTTGGATGGAAATCGGCTTTATATAAAGCGTTTTGTCAAAAGGGTCTCATTAATGCCCTTTCAATAGCCTCTTTTAAACAGAACTTTTATTCGCAACGTTTCTTTCACCTAAAATCGGGCTAAATAACAGGATAATTAATCCGTCAAATGGAATCAAAGTTCTTTTGTTAATCGTTTCAAGGCACTCGCATTTAACGAGCTTCTCGGGATGCGAGCTTCACGTAATTGTTTCATTAAACGAGCTGGTAATGGCGTGGAATAATCTGTTGATGGATCAGGATCATTTGACCCTCGTGTTAAATCTGATTTCCAGTCTTTCAAGGCCGGGATCACTATTCGATCAGGCAAGTCCTTGAGGGTACTATTGATCTCCTCAATCATGGAATTCTGAGCTTTCGGATAGTCTGAGTAAACCCCGACAATATCCCGAATGAGCTTCCCCTTTTCACTGTTTGTATTTGCATTCACCTTTGGCTTTCCATTAGCCCAGTCACTGGTAATCTGCCTGATGAGTCCGGGAACGCCGCTCGATAACTCTTTAATCAATTCATCCCTGTCTTCCGGGCTAGTATTCTTAAGAGCATTCACAGCCTGCTTTTTTATTTCCGCTCCAAACATGCCGGGAAGTTTGCTGACAATATCCTCATAATCGGTTGATTTAGTTTTACTGACATTGGAGAAATCGGGCTTACTACTGGAAAGGATATCATCAAAACCAAGGCCTTCATCATCCCCTCCTGCATCTCCAAATAATGGAGCATCCGAATCATCGTCACCTTGATCAGAATTGGAACGACCTGCATGAGAATTTTTCAAATCAGAATTATTACTGTCAAGCAAATGGATATAAGGATCTAAGGCGTCGTGCATGCTCTCCGGCATCATAGGATGCAATTGATCCATAATGATTGCAGCATAGTAACCGCTTTTCGTATTCATAATATCTGATCTCATACTCTTGGAGAACGTAACCAGAAAGAAAGTAATAATCAGGGCAAACAGGACCCCTTTCACGAGACCAAAAATGGCCCCCAGGTGACGGTCATATTCGACAAAACGAATTTTTTCAATCCATCCACGAAAAAGACGTGCTGCACCAAAGCAAAGGAAGGAAAACCCAATGTAAAGCAGGAACATAGCGACCCAGCGATTGAATGGTTCTTCCAACGCGATGTGAGGCGCAATCTGCTGGGATAAGGAATCCGAAAAGAAGAAACAAAACAGCAAAGCAGCAATCACTGCAACCTGCCAGACAAATCCTTTAACTGCACCCCGAATAGCTGAATATGCCAAGACGGCCAATATGACAAAATCGTACCACATGAAATTGCATCCCTGCTGAATCTGTTTTTCTACAAATCATTCCTGTAGAAAAAGGTATCCTTGAATCGATTAATAAAGTTTCAAAATATGGAATTATTCCATCCAACTCCAATTCTGAAACCTACACTCTAGTATCCTAATCACTAATTTGAAGTAGCTTTAAATGTCCAGTGTCAATTTTCAAATGGCACGCTCGCTGGCGTACAACTTAATCTGGGTTAAGTGACATTTATCGGTAGCCAAAGTGCTACGAAACGGAGTATAGCTTTTTTCAGGAAATCAACTAAAGCCCATTTTGCTCGATTCCCGGTGAATTCTGGCCAGATTTATAAAAAGAATTCAGGGGAAGTAGCAAGTTTCAGTCTCAAACTGCTAAAATTCCTTGTTACTCTCGATGAGCAAGGTCACCGGCCCCTCATTCACCAGTTCCACATCCATATCTGCCTGGAATTGTCCCGTTTCCACGTGAATCCCCTGCCCACGCACTTCTGCAACGAAACTCTGGTAAAGTTCGTCCGCTTTTTCCGGGGGAGCAGCCTGAACAAAACTGGGACGTCGCCCTTTTCTGCAGTCTCCATAAAGAGTGAATTGACTCACAACGAGCATCTGGCCACCCACATCCTGAAGGGATAGATTCATTTTGCCTTCTGTATCTCGAAAAACACGCAACCCGGCAATCTTCTGAGCCATGAAGATTACATCATCCTGGGTATCATCTTGAGAGATCCCAAGCAAAACAAGAAACCCCTTGCCGACCTGACCTACGATTTTATTTTCCACAGTCACTTTTGCCCGACTGATTCTTTGCACAACCGCGCGCATAAATAATCTTTCCTCTGTAAATTAAATGAATATTATTAAATTTGTATTGCAGATGACCAGACGAAATTTAAACATCACTTTAATGGAGTGGGTAACAGACCCTTGTAGTGCTCTGTCGAGCTTTAAATGTCATGCACCAATTTGCAAATGGCACGCTCGTTGGCGTGCTATTCACTCTGGGCTAGGTGACATTTATACATAGACGGAGTAGTAGTAAAGGATAACAGAGAGCAGGGTGCAGAAAAAATTTAAGAAACTAAAGCTGTCGGGCAGAAAATATTTCGGCATGATCGAGATAGAAAGTATGTAAAAAGATTATTAAACACCGGAGAACTGTGAACATCCGCGTGATAAATTTCATGTTTTATGAATCGCCACAGCATTCTACTGAAGTGTTGGTACAGATTTCGCCGTGCAGGTAGCAGGTGTGGCAGGCACCATGATGAATGGAATAACCCCCCAACGCCTGCTCAAGGTTTTCTCCCATTAATGAATTGGGTTCATCCAGCAGAATCGGGCAGACATGAACTCCTTTATCTGAAACAAGCCTGCTATGGCTACAAAGAAGTTGGCCCGGATCATAATCTTCAAGCATTTCTGAAGTGACCCGTTCCTGCTGGCAGTAGCCAGTGGTCCTGTTTTCTTCAGCGCCAATTTTCAAACGAGGGAGCACTTTCAGCCGAGGTTTCTCATACCCGTTTTCTTTTAAAATGTTCTTGAAGCTTTCAAGAATGTTTTTTTCTTCGCAACATTCCCAGACTCGTGTCATGGTAATGATGGGCTGAAATCCATTTTTAACAAGAAGCTTAACCCCCTTCATTGCCCTTTCAAAAGTTCCTTCTCCTCGAATGGGGTCGTTCGTTTACGGGCTCGGCCCATCAATTGAAACACGAAATTCTAATGGATGACAACTGTTTTTTAAAACGGTTTGCAGTTCTTCAAGCCACTCTTTTTTCAAGACCGTTGCATTGGTTAAAACAGTTGCTGGTCCGTACTCTAGGGTTTTTGAAAGGATGGCAACAATATCCCGATTCAGAAAAGGTTCTCCGCCGGTGAAATAAAATTCCTTGACACCATGTTGCTTTGATTCTTCAAGCGATTTTGCAACAGTTTCATAATCGAGAAAATCAAATTTATCATTGTGAGGACTGCAGCTGATAAAGCAATGTGAGCATTCCAGATTACAACGCGTGCCGCCAACTTGAAACCATAAAATATCAAGCGATTTTAATTCAACGATTGGAAGTTTTGCTTCTGATTTGATCTGCTGGTCCATGTCCAATTCCTTATATGATCGTTCAACGTCTGTGCATCCAGATTCCATACTAATCGGAGTCTAACAAGATAACTGTATGAGGGAATACAAAAACCTGTTTCAGCCTGACCAATATATCATCCTCTTTCTAAAGAATACGGTTTGATGGGAATCGCTGATTCAATTCCCATTATATGTTGAGTCATTAAAATTGCAGTTGCGGGGGAAAGTTGCAATCCATCTCGAAAATGGCCTGCTGCGATGGAAAGGTTCTGGTAATTCCCGACTTCCCCCAGATAAGGAAGTCCATCTTCTTACCCGGGACGTAATCCTGCCCATGTTTTTTCCACAGTTGCACTCGCCAGCTCAGGGACAAGTTCCAGAGCAAACTGAATTAAACTGGAAATTCCGGAAGCAGTTGTTGTTTTATTGAACCCCACATTTTCCATTGTGGACCCAATCAGGATACGACCGTCCGGACGAGGCACAAGATATTGTGAGCCTCTTTGTATAATGTGTTTCAGTGAGTGTTGCTGGCTGCGCAATAAGACTATTTGTCCCCGTACAGGTTTGATCGAATTATTTATTTCCAGACTGTTTAATAATTGACCCGACCAGCTCCCCGTAGCAATACAAACATGGCCACAATTAATGGAACCATTCAATGTCTCTACGCCGAGGACCTTCTCCCCTTCTCTCTTAATGTTTGTCACAGGTTGGCCTAAGAGAAACTGAACTCCGCGAGATTGACAGCCCGCATAAAGAGCACTCAACTGACGTGGATTTCTGACCTGATGCATCGTCGGAAGGAAATATGCTTTGGTCAATTTCTCTGAAAGCAAAGGTTCTTTTTGCTTGAGTTGTTTCCGGTCAAGAATTTCTATCGGAACTTCTTCGAGCTTCCATTTCTCGATCTCATTTGAAAGAGATTCATCTGATTGATACCGGACTTCCATTCCACCGCTGCTCCTGTAGCCATTATCAACGCCTGTCCGTTCAAGAAGTTCGTTTGATAAATCTGACCAAAGGGAATCACTTAATCCTCGTAATAAAGCTGCGGGTGTTTTTGCTTTTTCAAAATTTCCGGGAGGCAACATCCCTGCCCCCGCCCATGAAGCCTCTCGGCCTGGTTCTCCTCGTTCAACAATGGTTGTAGAGACCCCTTCTTCTGCCAGCTTGTAAGCTAACGTCAGTCCAATGACACCTCCCCCGATGATAACAACATCAGATGACAACGGAATTCTCCTCTTAATAATTGTATTTTTCAGAACAGCGGTCTGCCTGAATTAAATTCTGTCTACGAAAAATAATACGCCATATCAAATCGCAGGTTATATGCATACATTATGATAACGAACTTGGAAATGATTCTCAGCAGACCGAGAGGATTTCCTTGAGAGATTAATGAACTTGCCCTGAACTTTGAGCATTCGGTTTCTTCCTGGCTTGTTTTCCTATGGATTGACCAGATGATTACCTGAGTTTTTGATAAAACCTTCGAGCCATGTTTTCAGAAGACTGTCCGTACACTTTCATCATTGCTGCAGATTGTGAGGTTCCTTTTTGAATTTCATT
>JAJRVU010000215.1 GCA_024277145.1 Planctomycetota bacterium | reverse complement strand
CCTCGCGTATTGATGACTGACATAAATAGTGATGGCGACGAAGATATATTTCTTCCGAGTACTCAAGGTTCCTGCCTGGTGGAACGCTCGTTTTTAAAACATGGCTACGCCAAAGCAAAACTTGGAAAGCTGGAAGTAAGACCGTGATAAGCTGCTTATAAATTAAAACCATTTCCACAATATCTTATCGTTTTTCCTTCAAATGAGATTCGATCAAAGCAGTTAAATCTTCTGAGTGAACCAGATTGCTTTGAGGTTTTGCTTCTTTGTATAATGAATCAATAATCGTTTTAATTGTTTCCCGATGATGTGTTTCCAGAAGCAGTTCGACCTGGGAAAGAATTTCTTTCTTTTCGTTCATCTGTTGAGAAACTTTGATCACTCCTTCTTCTGTCAGTTGCCCGCCGGTTCCGAATTGGCTGTAGAGTTCATCCCAATCGGATTCATTCCAGTTGATAAAAAGTTCAGGTTGCTTTTCTCGAACCAACGTCACCATCGGATTCGAAAGCCGATCAAACTGGCTTCGTTGCTGACTTGTACCAAGAATAGAATCCAAAAGAAGATGCGAAACAGGTTGAGAAGTTCGCGTGTTTTGTTTTTCAAATTCTGCGGGATCCAGATCAAGAACTTTTGCAATTTTATTTAATGTTCCCACATGTGGTTTTCGAGTTTTTCCCTGCTCCATGAGATACAGGGTTGTCCTCGAAATTCCGGCTTTTTTTGCGAGCGTTTTCAAGTCCCAACCCTTGTTCATGCACCCTGTTCGAATCAGGCTGATGATACGTTTTGAGTCGTAATTGATTGCTTCTGCTTCCCTGTTTTTCTCTGACATATTCACCAACTAATGAGAATACTGAACAAATTATGAACATTTTTGAACTTTACTGTTGAATCTATGTTCACGTTAATGATAGTATGTATACATAAGGCGGTCAAATGAATCTATTTCGAATGAGAGCATTTTCATGATTTCTTCAGTTAAATACTTAGTTATTCTGTTTTTATTCAATAAGTAGTAATGGTTAAGTGTGACGAAAAATTAAGTGACTGGCCTGAATTCGTATTTTTCTGCAGCATCTAACCCTAGTGCACAAAACTGTTTAATGACTGTTCGCGCACCACATTGCCTATAGGTAGAGAGGGTTGGTCAGGATGTCTGAAACCGGCAGGGATGTCGGCTCTCTTTTTTGTAAATTTTTATGATTTAATATTGTGCAGAGACACAAAATTCTCAATTCATGGAAGAATCTGAAATCAAGACGCGACTTCAAGGTGCAAATTGCACCCTTTAGCCTGCATTTAGAAAGGGACTAACAATGGTACGGGAAGCTCGTTTTGCATTTGATAACCCAGATGATTATCAGCATTCTGATCTGGATAACAGGCATTTTGATTCACTTGAACAGGATGAAGATATTGACTGGATTAAAGATCTGAAAAAATCTCAGTCAATTAAAAGGAAGAATGGAAAACCTTCAAAATCAAATTCCCAAAGCAATCCTCATCAAGCAAATTCAGAACGGAAACATTTAGCGGGTGCAGATTGGCTGGACAATGTCTGGAAATAATACTCAATCCGGGATTAACTGATTTTTGTTATCGACTGCTATTTTATTATTTTTCATTTTCTTCTTTCATCATTTCTTCAAGGTACAGAATCATGCCTAAACCAATTCATAATAAAAAACAGCTCTCCATATTTGTTCCTATTTCCGACTGGAAAGCGATTCGTCTGGAGGCTGCAAAACAGAAAATTCCGATGACGGAACTGTGCAGGCGCTGGCTTCGTCCTGAAATCAGCAGGGTCAAAAATCATTCAACAGAACTCATTGACTAGACAAAGTCTGGAAATGCTTTAGTTAGTGCCATGAAATGTTTTAATCGTGATAAACAATTATGAAAAACGGGAACAAACAATGAATCAACAACGAACGGCCTATCCAAGTGATTTAAGTGAAAATAAATGGGAAAAAATATCGCCAATGATTTCCAGCCAGAAAGTACGAGGACGGAATCGGTCAACTGATATGCGGGAAATTGTTAACGGAATCAATTATCGATGGAATACGGAATGTGTCTGGCGGATGTTACCCCATGATTTCCCGCCGTGGGAAACGGTCTACTTTTATTTTAAGCAGTGGAAAAACAATGGGACACTTCAAAAAATTCGAGAAGCGATGATCAGCCGAAATTCCGTGAATTTTCGACAGGAAAACCGCCCGGCATACAGGAATAAGATTGATGAGGTTGAATCTCATTCCGTAGAATTCGCTACAGGAGAAAGCAGTCTCACAAAAGGAGAAAAGCATTTGTGGAAATCTTCACGGTACAAGAATAATTTTTCCGCTAAGGGTTCCCGCTCCGCCTGAAGTGTTTTCTTCCTGAAGTCGATGAGCTTCTGCAGCTTCAGAAAGGGAAAAAGTTTTTCCGATCTGGGCTTTCCATTTTCCTGCTTCTGACAATGCATTAATGGCATCTGCACAAACCCTTTGTTCTTCGGGAGATGCATTGAACATGGCAAATCCGATCATGCGAAGATCGTTCACATAGAATGGACCGACTGGAAATTCCGGTCGCGCAGAGCGTCCTGCCATCAGGATAATTCTTCCCCGTTTTTGCATCAGGCTGACCGTTCGATCCAGATTTCCCGGAGCAAGTGTTTCATACCAGACATGAATCCCGCCAAATTTATTGGTGAATTCCTGAATCTGTTCATCAAGATTTTCATCATGATAATTCAGGACCAGATCAGCATTCAATTTTTTGCACTGTTTCTTTTTTTCTTCTGAGCCAACGGTGGCTATGACATACGCCCCTGCTGCCTTGGCCAGTTGAACCACAGAAGAACCCACTCCACCTGTCCCGCCATTCACAAAAACAACGTCGGAAGTTTGAAGACCAGCATGAAGAAATAATCCGAGGTGTGCGGTGATTCCAACGAGAGCACTTGCTGCTGCTGCTTCGTCACTTTGATTTACAGGAGTTTCATACAGCCATTTCTGATCAACCGAGACAAATTCTGCAAATGTTCCCTGTCTTCCCATCATGCCCTGATTGGAACACCAGACGCGATCACCTTTTTGAAAACCGACAACCTGATCTCCACATTGCTCAACCGTTCCAGCCATATCACAACCAATGGTGTAAGGAAATTCGGGAGGTTTGGCAACCATTCCAGCACGGATGTAAGTATCAATTGGATTGACAGCTACTGCGCCAACCTTGACTAAGACTTCAGTCGGTGCGGGTGCAGGACATTCCACGTCAATATATTGAATGACTTCCGGGCCACCGGTTTTCTGGATGACAGCTGCTTTCATCAGTTTACTTTCATCGTTAGATTATTTCTCAAAACAGAATTATGAATCCGTTAATCTTACCATTTTTTCAAGCCGTGCAGGGTGCCAGAATGCAACATGGGCAATCGAAGCCAGAATAAATAACGCAATCAGGCTCAGGATGGTTCCCCAGTATATCGATTCCGATTGATATTTCCAAACAACCTGATGTTTCCCGGGGGTTAAATTGACTTCACGGAAAATCGTGTCTGTTGCTGAGTCTTCTGAATTCTGTGTAATCTGTTTTCCGTCGACAAAAACATTCCAGCCGGGGAATTTTAAATCTGCCAGAATTAATCGAGATGATTTGGAAGCCTCGACTTCAATCTGAACTTCATTGGCATGATACTTCGAAATTTTGCTTGTACGGTTTTTCAGGACGCGATTGGAATCTGTTGGATCAACAAGCCAGGCGCGTCCCAAAGCGTTTTCAATTCGGTAGAGATAAATCGGTTCCCGGAATCTTGCCCAAGCTGGGTTCAGGACCGGATCAAATCCTTTCCAGAGTAATTTCATCTGCCAGTTTTTTTCATTCAACGGTTCATATGATAACAGATGTGTGATTCCATTATTTTTAAGCCAATGAATTTGTCCTTGAGCAGGATTGTCCTTGAGGCCATTTTCAGAATGGGGCATGTTCCATTTTTCGTCAAAATAAACGGACGGGCCAAAGGTGAGATAAACGGGAATGGAACTGCAACCGAGAACGTTCGTTAAATTTGCTCCGGGCGACCACATGCGGACCGGTTGGTCAGATTCAGCCAGGAATTTTTTCACCGGGCTTTCTGAAAGATGCGTAATTGGTGGATCCTGAACCATTGTAACAAAGGTGATGTTCCGACTGATGATCCAGAATTCCGAAAATGTTGCCAGAATAATGGCGGCACTGATTAACATTTTTCCTTTTTGTTTTGACTGATCCGTTTGACTGGATAAGAAAAAAAGGACTGCAAGCATTCCCAGAAAACTGAGAAAGGAAATGAATAACCAGAAAGATGAATTCAGTGTCATACTTCCCAAAAGATATTTGTGAGTTCCCCCGAATTCGGAATGAAGAAAATCGGTATCAGACGAAAGAGACCAGCAACTATATAATGAATAAAGAAGAATGATCAGGAGCATGATCGATTTTGGCTTGGTAAATTTTCGAGCCAGAAAACGGTCGAGCGCTAAGCCGGCTATCATTGCAACGGCTAACGTGGTCACAATTCCGTACCGACCGGGGCCTTGAAAATATTGAAAACCGGGAAGATATTTTGTCACCATCAACAATATTCCCGTGGTATAAAGCCCGAAGAGAAGGCCAATCATTATCCAGATAATGGAACGAGAATCTTTTGTCTTGAACGAATACCAGATTGACCAGAACACTAGCCCGATTGGTATTAATCCAAAATAGAGATGGGCTTCCACCTCATTGGTTCGAGCCTGATTAACCGGAGGGTGTTCCTGGAATTCCTTATTCCTGTTGACCAGTAAGGAATACCATTTTGCAGGTCGCACAATTTGTTCCAGATACCAGATGGGAATCGAGCCAAATTCGAGTTCGTGGTTTTTGTTAATGGAATCGCGTTGACTTCGTTTTTTCAATTCATAGGTGGGAAGCAATTGAACGGAAGCGAGCATTCCCCCCAGAAAGATGAATAGAAAAGTGATGCCGATTAGTTTTAATTTAATTTTGTTGGTCGAAGCAGAAATAAAATCGAGTGATTCGACATTGGCTTTTGTTTTTTTCTGTTTATTTTTCTGTTTATTTTTCTGTTTATTTTTCTG
>JAJRVU010000214.1 GCA_024277145.1 Planctomycetota bacterium | reverse complement strand
TGACGGTTTGGGAAAAGCGGATTTCAAAATCTGCTCTTGGCGAACCAACGACGCAAAAAACGATCTTCCTTATAAGGAATTTGTTAAGCTGTGTAAAAAAATCGTCAACTTCTCGAAGAAGTAACCGACTGGAAATCGCAGGTGATCTCGTCGTTCTCAAACAATGCCCGTTTATAACAACCCTGTATCCCTGCTAAAATTACTAATCTAGTACAAATTTCGAAAACCGGCTAGATTACGCAGATATAACTCTTACCTGACCTACACTGCAAAATCTCTCCAGAAATTATACTGGGCCTATTGAAATCGTTGCTATGAAAATCAAAAAACTAATTCGCCGTTTTTATTCACGAAAGTTCTCGTGTCGTATGTTTTTCATTCTGCTACCACTCATTATTAGCAGTTGTTCTTCTGATAATACCTTGGACACTGTTATCTTCGAACTTCCTGTCAATGCTGAAGACTTCATTCGTAGAGATTACGAGAACTGGGTTATTGAAATCAATAACATTGATGACTTCAAAAAACTGGATCCAAAACAAGAATTAAAACATGTTTCAATCGACACAAAAGAAAGCCCTGATTCTTTTGAGCCTATTTTAATTAAGTTAAAAGAACATAAAAAAATTGAGTCTATTCTATTAATCAAAGGGCCTTTTGGAGATAAACATGTTCCTTTGCTGACACATTTTAATCAACTCATTCAATTGTCTTTTTTAGATACCAATATCACAGATGATGGACTTAACCAAATATTTTTATCAATTCCACAACTGGAATCGATTCTAATTAGCCAGAGTAATATTTCAGATCAGGGTCTGGCAAATCTGGCTTCAATGAAAAAAATGAAGTCTCTGACCCTTAAAAACACAAAAATCACCGTCTTAACACTGAATCAATTGAATAGCCTGAACCATCTGGAACACCTTAACATAAGCAATACAGATATTTCCGATGAGGACTTAACCCATATTAAAAACTTGGAGAAACTGAAACAATTACATATCGCAAATACTAAAATAACCGACCGGGGAATGGGATACATAAAAGAATTAAAGAACTTGGAACTCCTGAATTTATGCGGCACGAAAATCACTGATAAGAGTTTGAAAATCGTTTCTCATTTCAAGAATCTTGAATACCTGAATATCAGCGTTACACCAATTAATGGAACTGGACTTGAACATCTTTTATCACTAAAAAACCTTACAGATTTGTACATCAGCGACACATCAATCAATGGTGATAGTCTCAAATACATTTCATCTTTAACAACCATCACAAATCTGGATATCAGTGATACATTAGTTACCGGAGATGACCTTGAACACATTTCTTCACTAATAAACATAACAAATTTAAACATCAGCAATACAGGTATTAGCGATGCAGGCTTAATTCATCTCACCCATTATAATCAACTGGTCCATCTCGATGCTTCCGGATTAAATTTATCAGAGACAGGCTTGAATCATCTCAATAAAATAGACAGTTACTTTGGTTTAAACCTGGGTGAGAATAGTTCAATAAACATGAATGATAAAAAATTCGGTAACCTGAAGCACATTACATTTTTAGCAGTTAATGGGGAAGAATATATTAAACCCGGACCTGCTCCCGAACTTGACGGCTGGGATCTATTTAAAACCAACTAATAACTATCAGATGCTTGAACAATATCAAATAATAACTTCACCGTCTCCCCGTTTTGCGCTCCTGTTTGGTCAGCCATTTGGGGGGATCAATTGTACTACGCTTTTCTGCATCATCGGGAATATTTGATAATGAAATCAGATCAGGTTGGATTTCCTGAGGGCGGTTTTCGGGGGAATCTTTCACTCGTTTGATATGAGCACCGAGGCTGTTTAATTTTTCGTCCAGTTTTTCATAGCCGCGGTCGAGATGATAGATTCTTCGGATGGTTGTTGCTCCTTTGGCTGCGAGTCCTGCCAACACTAATGCAGCGCTCGCTCGCAAATCCGAAGCCATCACACAAGCACCATTGAGCTGACCCTGCCCATGAATAATTGCATTCGGACCTTCCCTTCGGATGGATGCCCCCATGCGTGTCAATTCCGCTGCGTGCATGAATCGGTCAGGAAAAACTTTATCGGTCACAATGTTCATTCCTGAAGTGATCGTCAGCAATGCCATCAGTTGTGCCTGAACATCAGTTGGAATTCCGGGATAAGGGAGCGCAATGCAATCAGCGGTATTCAATTTTCCATTAGAAGAGACATGAACAACATCATCAGAATTCCGAATGTTGACTCCCAGTTCCTGCAGTTTTTCAACAATGGCTGTCATGTGGGCAAGGTTCACGTTTTCCAGTTCAATTGAACTGTTGGTGATTGCTGCAGCCATCATGAGAGTAGCCGCTTCAATTCGATCCGGAATAATTTTGTAATCTGTTCCTGTGAGAGATTCCACTCCCTGAATTTCCAGGAAAGGGGTTCCGAGTCCGGTGATTTTTGCTCCCATTGCATTGAGATAATTTCCGAGATCAACCACTTCCGGTTCACAGGCAGCCGCTTCAATGGTGGTGGTTCCTTTGGCAAGCGTTGCAGCTGACATCACGTTGCAGGTTCCGGTGACGGTACTTCCAAAAGGACCGCCGAGATAAATTTTGGCACCCGTTAACTGTTTTGCTTCTGCAATAATATATCCCTGTTCAATTCGGATATCAGCCCCCAGCGCTGCAAGCCCTTTTAAATGGAGGTTAACCGGACGATCCCCGATATTGCATCCACCGGGAAGAGAAACACACGCTTTTTTGCGTTTTGCAAGGAGTGGTCCTAAAACACAAATCGAAGCACGCATTCGGCGAACAAGATCGTAATCTGCAATGAAGCAACTTTCATCAATGACTTCCAGAAGCAGTGAGTCATTTTTATTTCGCTCGATCTTCATGCCAAGAGAACTTAATAACTGGGAAAGTGTCACCACATCGACCAGATTCGGAACGCCTTGCAATTGATTCGGACCATCAGAAAGCAAAGTAGAAGCCATGATTGGAAGAGCAGCATTTTTGGCGCCACTTATGGAAACCCTGCCTGATAAAGGCTGACATCCTTCAATCACAAACATTTCCATTTTAGAACTCCTGGCAGTTTATTCTGTTTTTAACCTGAGATGTTTTCCTGAACTGTTTTTGCAAAAACAACGCGATCTTTCTGGGCCAGATCTTTGAAAACTTTGCACGATTCATACTGCGAGTTATTATTAATCAGATTGGAGATTTCACCTGATTGCAGAGAATCCATTTCCATCATAAGAACTCCCCCCGGCTTTAACCATGCGGGAGCCTGTTGAATCAATTTCCGAATAATATCCAAACCATCCACGCCTGCCTGCAAAGCCATTGCTGGTTCATGCAGTTTTACATCGGGTGAAAGCGTTTCCATTTCGTCAATACGAATGTAAGGAGGGTTACTCACAATCAGATCAAATTTCTGGTTCTTCCCTGTTTCATTCTCATGGTTAAATGCCTCAAAAAGATCACCCTCCAGAAATCGGATTCGATCATCAACCTGATGTTTTTGTCCGTTCTGTTTTGCAATGTTTAATGCAGCAGGACTTTTATCAATAGCGGTCAATGAAATCATTTTCATTCTGCTCGCAAGACAGATCGGAATGCAACCGGTTCCGGTTCCAATATCCAGAACAGATGCGCGAGGAAATTCCTTGAGGTATTCGAGAGCTTCAATCACCAATGTTTCCGTATCGGGTCTCGGAATCAGGACATCCGGGGAAACGATGAAATTCAGGCTAAAGAATTCTCGAAATCCAACCAGATAAGCAACCGGTTCAAGACGGGATCGACGTTTGACTAACTCCCGGAATTGATTTCTTTCAGGAGTTGCCAGTTCCTCATTGAATTGAGTATATAATTGAATTCGTTCGCATTGTCGTGAATGAGCGAGAAGGATTTCTGCATCAAGGCGGGCAGATTCACTTCCATTTTTTTCAAGATGAGCGGTGGTCCATTCAAGAAGTCTTTGAACAGTCCATCGTTCTTCTGTTGGTTGGTGAGTTCCGTTTACGTCTGACGACACATTTTATCCTGAAAAAGTTTTCGTGAAAGAAGAACCAACTTATTTTTCAGACTCATCCTCACCCGGATTGTTGAGTCTTTCCTGGCGATCAAATTCAAGAAGCTGCTGAATGAATTCATCCAGTTCGCCTTGCATTACATGCTCCAGTTTATAAATGGAAAGATTAATCCGGTGATCCGTGATTCGTCCCTGCGGGTAATTGTAAGTACGAATTCGCTGGCTTCGATCTCCTGAGCCAATTAACGTTCGCCTTTGCGAAGCTCTTTCTTCCTGGGCTTCTCTTTGCATTTGTTCAAGAACACGACTTCTTAGAACCCGCATTGCTTTTGCTTTGTTTTTGTGCTGACTTTTTTCATCCTGGCACTGAACCACCGTGTTAGTGGGAAGGTGAGTGATACGGATAGCAGATTCTGTTTTATTCACTTTCTGACCACCAGGACCACTTGCATGGAATGTATCGACGCGAAGGTCATCCGGCGTAATCACCAGTTCCACATCGGTTGCTTCCGGAAGGACAGCAACGGTTGCAGCGCTTGTGTGAATTCGTCCCTGTGTTTCGGTTTCAGGAATACGTTGAACGCGGTGACCACCTGATTCAAATTGAAGGTGATAAAATGCTCCTTCCCCTGTAACGGAAAAAACAACTTCTTTAACTCCCCCGATTCCGGTTGATGTAAAACTGATGAGTTCCATTTTCCATTTCATCCGCTCGATATATCTTTGGTACATCTCGTAGAGATTACCTGCAAACAGAGCAGCTTCATCACCACCTGTTCCTGCGCGAATTTCCATAATCAATCCGCCTCGGGTAATGGAATCGCCTGCGGTGACCAAATCTTCCAGAGTCTCTTTTACTTTTTCCTGTTCTTTCAGAAGTTCATCGAGTTCTTCCTGTGCATAAGCACGAGAATCTTCATCGGTCTCTTCTTCAAGCATCATTTTAGCAGCTTCGATATTTTCTTCACGGTCGTAATAATCTTTAACCGCATGAGCGACTTTTTGAAGACCGCCATATTCTCGTTGAATTCCGAGAAGCTTCTGGGTATTGGCTATAATTTCCGGATCCTGAAGCTGCAGTTCCAATTCCTCAAACCGTTTTAATTTTGTATCGAGGCTGGGAAACATGACAGCGAATTCCTATTGAGGTCTTGAAATGTTTTTAGAATTTTGAACCTGATAATTTTAAACAGGAATGACCAGACTGCTTATAGAAACAAACCGGCAACCAGTCATCAGACCAGTTCCCGGAATCATTGTTTCATTTCTTGAATTTGAATACCGATTATTGCTCGGCTGAACCGACATCAAGTTCCTGTTAGAACCTGACAGAATAAACTGAATTCCTGATTTCATTTGAAACAGAAAAACATCGGTTGCTACTTTTTGCCCCAGTTGTATTTTTTCTGGAATTTTTCAACACGTCCTGCTGAGTCAACATATTTCATCTTGCCTGTGTAATATGGGTGAGATGCAGAACTGATATCAACCTTCACAAGAGGATACTCGTTGCCATCTTCATGCCTGACTGTTTCTTTGGATGACACAGTTGAGCGTGTTAAAAATTGAATTCCTGTGGATGTGTCCAGAAAGACAACGTCTTTGTATTCCGGGTGAATGTCTTTTTTCATTTTTCTTACCTGTTCATGCTGATTCTTCCAACCAGCGAAATAAAATATTGGATCTATCGATTTATCATTTGTTGAAGTACTGTAATTCATGCAATTCAACATATATACATTCGTATCTCGTCCGTAGTTCCTTGATAAGGAATCAGACAGTTTAGATTCTCCCCAGTCAATGAGCAAGTTCAAAACGGTCTACACTATTATGAAGGACTGAAAAAACGACTTAATGCCGTTATTTATCCTTCAAAATGAACTCATCTGGAACAGATTCGCTCTGCATTGGTGCTGCATATGAGGATAGACCTCTAATTCATGCTTGGATTAAATCCGGATGAAGGCAGAATTCCCCGTTCATGCCTCTGTTTTTGCATTTCCCGGTCCCAAATCTCACAGGGATCCTGATCAAATACATCTGAGCCGGTTGCAGGAACCTGAATCCAATCTCCCCGTAAAATTTCCCCCGCAAGTTGTCCGGGCGCCCAGCCTGAGCAGCCTAGAAAAACCTGATAGGCAATATCATCATTTCCACTGGCAGCAGATTGGACAACTCTTTCAAAAACATCGTTGCTATTTCCGATATAAACCCCCGGAATAACAGGTTTTTCATTCATATCGAGATAGGGCGAATTGTGCAGAATGAACAATGCAGAAGTCTCAACCGGGCCACCTGCAAAGACTAAATCATTCAATTCAGGCAGTTCAAAGTGACCAGCCAGTACCTGGGCAACCGTATGGGATGTCGGACGATTCATCACAAAACCCATTGAACCTTCCTCGTTATGCTCAACAAGCAGGACCACGCTTTTAAAAAAATTCGGGTCCTTCAGATTCTTGCACGATATCAGGTATTGTCCTTTGGAAATCTTATTCATTACTTTCATCCCCTCTGACAGATGGACTCTCACGCGCAATTATAGATGTTTAAGAATTGAAAGAACAGGAATATTATTCCCGGATAAAGCGTATTTCCGCATTTTAAAGTACTTAATTGAATCACTCGAAATTCAGCAGTTTTTCTCCCGGACCCTTCCCTGCTCTGTATTGAAAAGTTACGATAAGGGGTCACATCTGTACATTTAAAGCGTGTTATGGTTTCTCTGGACTATCTCAATGAATTCTACGCATCCCGATTCAGTAGACTCTCTTCTTCTGCACGAGATCCGACTCAGTCTGATTCCCGGCGTTGGTCCCCGGGCGCAGCAGAATTTGCGGAATCATCTTGGAAATGCAGAATCCATTCTTTCTGCTTCCAGAGAACAATTGCAACAGGTTCCGGGAGTTGGTCCCAAGCTGGCGAACAGTATTCAGGATTCACGTGATTTTGAAATTGCTTCAAAGGAATTAGAAGAATGCAGGGATTCAGGTTTTTCACTCGTCATGAAAGGAACGCCTGAATATCCCCGACTTCTTGAAGAAGTGGGTGACTCTCCGCAACTGTTGTATCTGGATGGCGAGATTCTGGAACAGGATGAACTGGCGATTGGAATTGTTGGTGCAAGACATTGTTCTCCCTACGGATTACAACAAGCAGAAAAACTGGCCACCGGTCTGGCACTGGCAGGAGTCACTGTTGTCAGTGGATTGGCAAGAGGGATAGATGGCGCTGCCCACCGAGCAGCACTCAAAGCAGGTGGAAGAACAATTGCAGTGACTGCAACAGGATTAAAAACCGTTTACCCGCCGGAGCATAAAGAACTGGCTGAAGAAATTTCCAAACAGGGAGCGATCCTAACCGAATTTCATTTAAACCAAAAACCACTCCCCGGACTTTTTCCACAACGGAACCGCATCATCAGCGGGCTTTCCATCGGGGTGATTATTATTGAAGCATCCAAAAAAAGTGGATCCCTCCATACCGCGCGACATGCAATGGAACAAGGGCGGGAAGTTTTTGCAGTGCCGGGACGAATCGACAGCCCGATGAGTGAAGGCTGCCATAACCTGATTCGCGATGGAGCAACACTTGTTCGTAATGTGAATGATATTCTTGATGAACTTGGCCCGTTAACAGAACCGGTTACGATCAACAAAAACAGTTCCGTCAATAAAAAACAATTGAGTAACAATCAGGATTCTTCTCAAAACGAACCTGTTCCTGAAAAAATCACTATCCATACTCCCAGAGAATTGAAACTGAATGATCAGGAACAGCTGGTTATTCAGGCCATCCAGATTGACCCTCGGCCAATTGACGAAATTCTGCGGGAAGTTGACCTTGATCCTCCACGGGTTTTAGCCACCCTGACTGTGCTGGAAATGAAGCAACTTATCAGGAGATTTCCGGGGAATTATGTAGCAAGATCCCCGAATTATTGATCCAATGGGGCTGTTTTTGCGTTATGGCCATCATGATGCGTGAATGCTCCATCGGTAACAGTTACGAATCCAAAGAAGGAATAAAGAAAAAAGTCTCATGCAGAGACGCGGAGACTGTGATTAATTGTTACCACCGTCAAAAAAATGTAGGTCAGGCTGTAGCCTGACGCATAGTACAATATCTTTTTGAAAGAAGAAATATCACCACAAAGTTCACCAAGGCACAAAGAAAAATGAATCGTACTTCCACACCTACTTTCGTTGAATTCAAAAACATGATCGCTACAATTAGTCAAGAATCAGATAGAGGTTCTGTACTTATTCTTTCAGCTTGGTTAGATGATGGTCTATCAGAATTTATAAAACATCATTATATAAAAAATGACAATGATAAACTCTTCAATTATCCCGGTCCTCTTGGCTCTTTTAGCGCAAAGATAATGATGGCTTATTCTTTCGGATGGTTAGAAGACGATTTCTACTCAGATCTTAACTTGATACGAAAAATCCGTAATGATTTTGCACATTCACGTGGAAAAATAACATTTGAATCTGAAAAAATTAAGGACAGGATAAATGAATTTAAAACGCTCGAGTTTTATTTAGAAATAAAATCAATTCGGAGAAGATTTGAAAATACCGCAACTATGATGATACTTTATCTAACAGAAACCGATCTTTCATTTACCTACAGCGAAATATGTGAGCAGATGAAAAATATTAGAGATGCTTTTCAATAAAATATAACACATTGAATTTT
>JAJRVU010000213.1 GCA_024277145.1 Planctomycetota bacterium | reverse complement strand
TCTGGATTTGCCAGTTGAGCGAACGGATTGATCGAGCAACGTTCAGTGACCTGAAATTCAAAGCCAAACAGCTTGGTGGCTGGTGGTCAAGCTTCAAAAAAAATGATGCCGGTTTTCAGTTCAAGAATGAAGAATCTGCACAGAAATTCCAGTCACTCCTGCAGGAGAGTGCAGATCGAACGGATGAACTGGCTGATCGCAAAACCCGGAAGGTAGAATCAGCCAGTGACCGTCTTTTGCAACTGGCAGATGATTTGGAACAATCCGCGAATGAATCACTCACACAGGATCGGCAGACAAACACAGTTCGTCGATCAGAGATGGCAGCTGGTATTCGTGGTCGGGCTTATGTTGAGATCGCCTTTGCAGGAACCTTGCGTAGTCTGTCTGATGCTCTTGCTTCGGGAAAAGCAGCTTACCTCAATGGGATCAGAACCAAAACACAACTTCAAACACTCATTGATGTTCTTCGTCGTGCCAAGCGAAAGAGAAACGATTTACTCCTCAAAGAAAAGGGAAAGCTAGGAGTCTGGGAACGGCACAATGCCGTTGAAGAATATGATCAACGCCCATTGGAAATCGAAGATGTGGACTTTGCAGAATACCCGTATCCCAATATCTACAAGCGAAACCTCGAAGATGTAATATTCCGTGCAGAAAACCGCAAGGGAGTCAAACAACGGGCACAGAAGATGAAAAAACGGGTTTCTTCAGAAGGAGATTTTATTCAGTTTACAAAAGAATACGAAATCAAAGATTTTGCAGAGTTCTGTACCCGCTGCAAAGATGTCGGCATTGATACACAATGGCTTGAATCTTCGCTTGATGATTACAAAAGACTCCGTGCAGCCAATGTTCATACACTTCCTGAATTAAGGATGGCTTTGCGAGAATTGGTGCCCCATCTGGAAAAGAGAAAGGAAGATGGTCCGGTCTTAAAAGCAGAACAAGCTCTGGTTGGTCGCAAACTGGACGGGTTCTTCCCGACACCAAAACCAGTGATTTCCCGAATGCTGGAATTGGCAGAGATTCAACCGGGAGATCATGTTCTTGAACCTTCTGCAGGAAAAGGGGATATTCTTGATATGATTCGTTTGCATCACACTGAAAACGAAATCACTGCTATTGAACTGAATGCTACACTGTTCGATGTATTGGAAGCCAAAGGACACTCGGTTGAAAGAACTGATTTTCTGGAACATCAGGGAGAATATGGTCACATCATCATGAATCCACCCTTTGAAAAAGGGGCTGACATCGAACATATCCGTCATGCGTATGATCTGCTTGCACCTGATGGAAAAGTGGTTGCGATCATGAGTGAAGGTCCCTTCTTTCGTAATGACAGCCAGGCAACAGATTTTCGTAACTGGCTTGATGATGTTGCTGGAGAATCCGAACAACTTCCCGAAGATACTTTCAATAATGCCGAAGCCTTCCGTAAAACGGGAGTCCGTACTCGAATTGTGACCATCACAAAATAAACTGTAATACCAATTTGAATGGCAATTTTCTTTCTGTTCTTCGGTAACTCCCCTCTCAACGGTGTTCTGTTTTTATTTTTCCGTTTGGGAACTGATCAAAACTGTGGTATAATGGCATCAATCATAAATGACAAACACAACCATCAATTCTCGGCTTGATAAGTCCCGACTACCGAAAGTCCTTGTCGTTGATGACGATGATTCCATTCGTGGAGCACTGAATACCAAATTCACCAAAGCAGGATTTGCAGTGACAGTTTGTAAGGATGGAGAAGAAGGACTAACTGCTTTGCGAAAACAGCAATTCAACATGGTGGTTCTGGATGTCAACATGCCGGGCAAAACCGGAATTGATGTCTTGAAGGAACTCCCTGAAACAGAAAATGCAGAGACACCCACATTTGTCCTGACAGCTCAGGCAGATCATTGTGATGAAGTCTGCCAATTAGGTGCTCGTCGCTGTTTTATCAAGATCGAACATAAGCTGCGTGATATTGTTGATTCCATCAGCAAGGAAATTCTCGCTTCCTGAAATCATTATGTCGAATCTTGAAAAACTGGCATCAGAATTGGCTCAAATGCACGAATGGTTATTTCAGTCCATTCCTGACAAACCTGTTGCAGCAGGCTTTTTCCAACAGATTGTCGAAGGTTATGAAGCGACCGTTCCGGTCAATGATATCCCGAAGCTGCGAACATTACTGACGGTTAAACTTCGCCACCAATCACCGTAGATGCCCCCTTTCATGACCCTCACCGGGAAATCAAACAGGGATTATATCTTCACGGTTTTATCTCTCAACAGAAAACTTCCCCATTCAGCAGGCGTTTATGTCATCACCAATACCGTTTCCGATCATGATAGAGAGGTTCTTCACCATCCCCTTTCCATCGGCAGTTGTCGTGACCTGTCAAAATTGTTTGATAAAATAAAAAATCAGGAATTGCAAAATGATGGAATGAATCGGGTTTGCGTGAAGATTGAGGAGACCACGGAAAATCGCCATCAGATTGAACATGATTTGAAAGCGAAATATCAGCTTCCTGATTGCGACTGATATACTCCCGATTTCTCTGTAACATTTTTCACCAATTACAGTGATAATTTATTTAAGGTTAAATCAACTTGTTTTATTATCTAAAAAAATTATTCAGTCGAACCTGATAAAATAGTTGCTGAACCCGATGAAAAATCAGACGATGAACCTGGCCCGTTTGATTGAGAGATTACATGCGTTAAATTGGCAATCTGTCGAAGTGAAAGATTGCCAGTCTCTGCAGTCTGTTCGAGGAGTTGTTGAAACTGTTGTCGTTCATCTGCTCTGACACCAAACTGAATCAGGTACTGCATGTTGAGTTCGTGGACTGCCTGAATTCGGGAAATATTATTGGTAATCTGATTGTTGAGTTCTTCCTGCTGTTTCACGGTCGATTCTGCTTGCAGGATTTCTTTTAGGCGAAGCCTTGCGTCCCCTCTTCTGAGAATGATTCCGAATTCGGAGTCGGAAGAGTGTTGGTCAAACAGTTTCTTTGCATAGCTGTCGAGTGGGTTGTGGCCGTTGCTGTGATCAGGTCTGTTGCGCATGACTCCATTTTATGTTGAAATCATATCAGTTGTCACTTGTGCGTTTTAGGTAATGTGGTGTTGTGTTATTTCATCCAGAAAAACATTTACCACGAAGGCTCGAAAACACAAAGAAAAGAAAGAGAAAAAAGAGGGAAGAAATAGTAATTATTCTTTGTGAAATCCTTGGTGACTTTGAGTCTTTGAGGTTTTAATAAATTCTTCCTTTAATTCTTGACGATTCAACCAGTGCAACGGGGTAGGCAGGTCAGGCACAAGGCGAGTGCTGTTGAAACGGTTTTGAATTACCCCCGTTTGATCACGATGAAAATCGTCTCTGAAAAAATTTCATTTTATCGCCGAAGATCGGGCCTGACTGACCGGTTCTGAAATGGTCGATTGAATTGTTTTAAAATCATGTTGGAAATTTCTATTTTCATCGCTCCTGAATTTCATTGATTCCGATAGGCGATTTTAGAAGCCTCGGGTCCCGGTTGGACTGGTGAATCTGAAGCAGAAGTGAATCACACTCTTTTTTAAGCCCTTATTTTCCTCTTTTATAAGAAGGTTGAAC
>JAJRVU010000212.1 GCA_024277145.1 Planctomycetota bacterium | reverse complement strand
TACAAATGTCAGAAGGAGCAACTTTTTCCATAGTACCATTTATTAATAAAAAAGCATTGGGAGCAGTAGCTGGCATTGTTGGAGCTGGTGGAAACGCCGGGGCTGTTCTTAGCATGTTTCTTTTCAAAAAAGGATTCACCAGCCAGTTTGTAACCGGTGGACTTTCCTGGCCAGATGCTTTTCTGGTGGTCGGAGTGATTGTGATTCTCTTTTCATTTGCGACTTTCAGCATCCGATTCAGCCCTGAAGTCGAAACAGATGCGAAGAATGAATTCGAGAAAGCTAATAACAAGCGATTCAACTTGAATCCTGCTTAGATATAATTTTGGATTATTATCCATCCAAGTCGCTTCAAGCCCTGAAAACAAGCAATCTGTGAATTCCTGCGTGAGTCTCAGTTTTGTTTTTTGAATTCCTGCGTATTGAATTTCCTTCTGTAAATCGTTTACACTCTCATTACCCCCCCTCTGTTCTTCATGGGGATGGTCGGTTCAAGCCTGTTCTGTAAAGAGTGAAACAGAGAAAGATAATTCATTGAGTATGATACGAAGAAATTTCCTGAAAACAGGTCTTTGCGGAGTCACATCACTTCTTGCAATGCAAACAGAGCATTCACTATATGCATCTGAAAACGAATCAGTTAAATCACCAAAATTTCATTTGAAATTTGCTCCGCACTTTGGGATGTTTGAAAATATCGCTGGGAAAGATCCCATAGATCAACTCAAGTTTGCTGCTGATCAAGGTTTTACCGCATGGGAAGACAACAGCATGAAAGCTCGTCCTGTCAAAATGCAGGAGCGGATCGCCAACGTCATGCAGCAACGTGGTATGCAAATGGGAGTAGTTTCAGCTTTACGAGGAGTATGGAACAGCGTTAATTTTGCTTCTGATGTGAAAGCGGAACGTGAAAAAATATTGTCAGCGATTCGCGATATTGTCGACGTTGCAAAAAGAGTCAATACAAAATATTTAACGGTTGTTCCCGGATTGGCTGATCCAAAATTACCGAAAAGCTATCAAACGGCTAATTGCATTGATTTACTCAAACGGTGTTGTGATATCCTTGAACCCCACGGGCTTGTGATGGTACTCGAACCTCTTAATCGAAAAACAGATCACCCCGGAGTATTTCTTTATGGTTCTCCTCAAGCCTACATGATTTGTAAGTCAGTAGATCATCCGTCCTGTCAAATATTGTTTGACATTTACCACCAACAGATCACTGAGGGGAATTTGATTCCTAATATTGATCGATGCTGGGACCAGATCGCTTATTTTCAATGTGGCGATAACCCCGGCCGCAACGAGCCCGGAACGGGTGAAATTAATTATGCTAATCTGTTTCAGCATATTCATAAAAAAGGATATCAAGGGATTATTGGAATTGAGCATGGTAATTCCCAGCCGGGTGCCAATGGAGAACGATCTGTCATTTCAGCATATCGCAAAATCGATCCTCGATAAAAAATATCTCAATACTCAATATTGCTGAATATTAACTCTTAAAATAGCTCTATCGTGACATACAAAAGAGTTTCAGGATCAATCATAGTTTAATGGAATTAACGTGAAAACCAACGCCGCACTATTGATACTATTCGCCAGATGAATAAAATTCGTTACGATAAAATTCGAGATCCCGAAATCTCCAGCAGAATTGCACAATACGAACTTGCGTTCAGAATGCAATCAGCTGCGCCTGATCTAACGAATATTTCAGGTGAAAGCAAAGCAACATTGGAAAGCTATGGCATTGGTCGAGAAACTCCACGTCCTACCGCTGGCATGCAAACGGGAGACACTTACCACCGTTTTTCGACGAACTGCCTGTTAGCAAGACGATTAGTGGAAAGAGGAGTTCGGTTCGTCAACATCGTTCATGCATCGTGGGACCAACATAGTTCCTTGAGTCGGGAGCTTCCCTGGAATTGCAAGATGGCGGATCAACCTATTGCTGCATTACTCAAAGATCTGAAACAACGCGTAATGCTGGATGAAACGCTTGTTGTCTGGGGAAGTGAATTCGGAAGGACTCCATTAGGACAAGGGCCAGATGGTCGTGATCATCACCCGAATACTTTTTCAATGTGGATGGCAGGCGGGGGTGCAAAAGGAGGAACCGTTTACGGAAAAACTGATGAAATTGGCTGGGCACCTGTTGAAAATTCGGTTCATGTCAACGATTTTCAGGCGACTTTACTTCACCTGTTCGGCCTTGATCACAAACGGCTCTCCGTAAACTATCGTGGGCTTGATGTTCGTTTAACAAATCTCGAAGGAAATGCCGTTCGCGATATTATTACATAACAATGGTTTTACATGCATTATCAAGCATTTGAATTCAGCAGCTCGTTTGGCAATTTGGATTCACAGGAAGTTGCCAGACATTTTCCGATCTCTGTTCCCAGAAGTTTGTTTAATACTGAAATCGATGGCAGATCAAGGTAGACAGTTCCCTCTTCAACCTTGACGGGAAACACCTTGACTCCGTAATTATCGCCACTGGTGCATTCACCTGATTCGAGCGAGAACGTTTTCTTGTGAAGTGGACAGGCAACTTTCGGCATCCCCCCTTCATCGCCAATAATTCCACGCGAAAGAACAAATGATTTTCGATGTGGACACATCTGCTGGCATGCGTACCATTCTCCACGTGTACTGAAGTTGAAAACAGCTATCTGCACATCACCATATTTTATGGTTGCACCACCATCCAATGGAAAATCAGAATCAGATCCGACAGCAACCCACTTTGTTTCGTTCAACTGCTCTTCTTCATGCTCATCCAAAGTCCTTCCATCAAGCATTTCAATCTGTCCTAATGAAACAGCTTCACTTGGCCAATCATTTGGACGTTGCTGATCTCGTTGATCAACAAATTCAATAATCGGTTCTGTTTCTTCTGTATTGACAAACTGCCGGAACCATTTTCGTTTTTCGGGATCGTTAACAACTTCTTTCCATTCACATTTATAAGTATCAACGACATTCTGCATCATCGCTTCAAGATTTTCAGCAATCCCCAGTTTATCTTCAATCACCACTTCTCGAAGGTGCTCTATTCCCCCTTCAAGTTTTTCCAGCCAGACGGAAGTTCGCGTCAGCTTATCAGCAGTGGAAATGTAATACATCAGGAATCGATCAATATATTTAATCGCTGTTTCTTCATCGATATCTGTCGCAAACAGATCTGCATGTCGAGGTTTGGCTCCTCCGTTGCCACAAACATACAAGTTGTATCCATGTTCTGTAGCCACCAATCCGAAATCTTTGCATTGCGCTTCTGCACATTCTCTCACACAACCAGAAACTGCTGATTTCAACTTGTGAGGCGACCGCAACCCTTTGTATCGATTTTCAATTCGAATCGCAAAACCGACAGAATCTTGAATTCCATATCGACACCATGTTGTTCCAACACAGCTTTTTACGGTACGTAAAGCTTTTCCGTATGCATGACCGCTTTCGAATCCCGCATCAATTAAACGCTCCCATATTTTGGGAAGATCCTGAACTTCTGCACCGAATAAATCAACCCGTTGTGCACCGGTCACTTTTGTGTACAAGCCGAAATCTTTTGCAGTTTCTCCAAGAGCAATCAGTTTTTCCGGGGTTATTTCTCCTGCAGGAACACGAGGAATGACAGAATAAGAACCACCCCTTTGAATATTTGCGAGAAAGCGATCATTCGTATCCTGAAGAGTGTTATGATCAGGCTCAACAATATTTTCATTCCATAAACTGGCAAGTAATGAACCTATAGCTGGCTTGCAGATTTCACATCCGCTTCCCCCGGAACCATATTCATTTAGCAGTTGTTTAAAGGTCTTGATTTTTTTTGTTTGAATTAACGCGAACAGTTCAGTTCGGGAATAAGCAAAGTGCTCACAAAGATTATTATTAATCGTCTTTCCGGCCTTTTTCATTTCGGCTTTAAAAAGATCAACCACCATTGGGAAACAGCCACCGCAACCAGAACCGGCATTTGTGCAGGCTTTCACATCAGCAGGAGAAGTCAATTCCTGATCTCGAATAGCCGTGCAAATTGCTCCTTTGGTTACGTTGTTACACGAACAAATCTGGGCATCTTCCGGCATGCTGTCAACACCACCAATTGAAGCTGCTGCGCTCGAACTCCCAATAATTAATTCATGAGGTTTAACAGGAATCGGGGCAGAACTTTTGGCAAGAATTGAAAGCATTCCGTATTCAGATGCATCACCTACTAGAATTCCACCCAGAAGTTTTTTCCCATCTTTGCTGAATAACAGTTTTTTGTAAATTCCTGTAATGGCATCATTGAAAACCAACGGAATTCCCTGATTCGGTCCATCTTCATAATCACCAAAACTGGCAACATCAATTCCCATCAGTTTTAATTTTGTTGAAAGATCGGTTCCAGAGAATTTCCGAAGAGTTCCCCCTTCATCTCCCCCGGTAAGGTTAACCGCAACTGCTTCTGCCATTTTATACCCGGGAGCAACTAAGCCATAGATCATCCCGCCGTGTAATGCCACTTCCCCAATCGCGTAAATATCCGGGTCAGAAGTCTGGAGTTGATCATTAACAACAATTCCACCCCGTTCGCCAACTTCCAAGCCACTTTCTTTTCCAAGGTCGTCCCGTGGTCGAATACCGGCAGAAACTATCAACATATCTACATCAAGTGATTCACCATCATTAAATTCCATTCGCTCGACAGAATATTCTCCATGTATTTCTTTGGTCCCCTTATTCAAATGAACCTTAACACCAAGTTTTTCAATTTTCTGGACAAGAACAGCAGAACCTGCATCATCAATCTGCCTCGGCATTAATCGAGAAGCAAATTCTATCACGTGTGTTTCCAAGTCAAGATCATACGCAGCCTTAGCAGCTTCGAGCCCTAGCAACCCTCCACCAATGACTGCTGCACTTTTTGATTTTTTTCCGTATTCAATAATTCGTTTCAGATCTTCAATTGTTCGATAAACGAAGACTCCTGTTTTCTGAACTCCCGGAATAGGAGGGACAAATGGGTATGATCCTGTAGCCAGTATCGCCTTGTGGTATTCTATAGAGACTCCTTTATCGGAGTAGATTATTTTTTTGTCTCGGTCTATTTTGTTTGCTCGGTCTCCCAGGTGAATTACGATTCCGTGATCTTTGTACCATTCCATTCGTGCCAGCATCAGTTTTTCTGCATCACGATGCGCGAAAAATGAAGTTAGCCCGACACGGTCATATGCAGCACGAGGTTCTTCACAAAAAGTAACGATTTTATATTCGTTCTTCGTATCAAATTCGATGATTTTTTCACAGAAGCGAAGCCCCACCATTCCGTTGCCAATGACGACAATCGTTTTTCTCTTTTGGAAATCTGGTCTCTTTTCTTCCTGAAAATTATCAGATTGAGAATCAATCATGTTTGTTGCCCGAACATCCTCTAAAGCTAAAGCGGAATTCGCTTTTTATAATTGTGAAGGACTATCTCTTTTGTGCTGAAAATCCAAAGAACCAAAGGCTTATATTTAATGGATTCAGACAAAAAGCTCTTCAATATGTGAGGAGCTATAGAGCAACGATTGTGCCAGAGATTTAAACAACACGTCTAAACAAGCTATAAGTCCTATTACACAAGAAGGTTACAGAGCATGCCAGCATGAGAACAAGACGGAAACAGACGAGACATCGGTAGGAAACAAAAGCATCCCCGCCAGTATATTAAGCAGATAGGACGGTGGATTCGTCCATACAAAACATGTATTAGTTAAGACTTGATCTGACATTATTGTAGCGTCGATTCTGGTTCATTGGATCATTAAAAAGGTGGATTATTTTTTCTGAACCAGATTAGTGATCAAAATGAACAAGAAGCCGATTTCCTCCGCTTTTCATTATACAAGCTGTTTTCATACCCGGTAGCAGTCTGTATTCAGTTATTTGAAGGCTAAAGACAGTTTTATAGACCTGTAGAAGAAGAATGGAAGCTTAAAATGAAAAGTGTGCAGATATTCCAGAACTGGCACTGTTAAGTGCAATTTAAGTTAGCCCATTTAAATTGGTTGAGATCGTAAAAAACGATTGCGAATATATTTGAAGCTAATTCGGTAATTGTCCATTTATTTCTTTTTCTTAAGTACAAACACCAACTCCCGATTTTCATCCTCTTTTAAGGAAACAATCTGTGGATCTGTTTTGAAGCCTTCTTTAACAAGAGTGATAGTCGTTTCTTCGTCTGGCAGCATACTTCTAGAACGCCAGCGACCATCCGGTTGTTTTTCAAAACTAATATCACCTCTCGCACCACTGACCCATCTGGATGAGCTGTGTTTTTCTTTGGCTGGTCTTCTTTTATATTTGTTTTCAGGTTTGAAACCACGGATTTGCATTCCGTTTTCATCAATTGCTTTTAGCAATAGTATCGGTGCCGTGTAACGAATTATTTCCAAAGTTGTAAAATCTTCATTCAAAGTTCCAAGATCAATTTTCCCGCCATAAGATAGCGGATCTTTTGGTTTAAGCCGCCAACGAAGTGCACTATGTTCGTTAGTCGATAGATTAATTTCCGTTTTCTGAAGTCCTTTAGGAGCTTTGAATTCAAACCAGCCATCATTCCCCGGACGTGTACTTCGAGAAAAATAAAACTGATCATTCACTTTACCATAGAGGTTTTGCTTATGACTCGCACGTGGCTTTCCTTTGCTGTTAAAAAAACGCCCACGAATGATCACATGTGGGACCGCTTGAATTTTCAACAGTTCGTTTGGCTTTTTTTCAGTGATCGTAATTATGAACGGGTTAAAGACATGATCCAATTTTAATTTCTTCTTCCGTTTACTTTTTTCTGAAGGATCAAGAACATAATCTTTTACTTCACCAGAATAAGTTCCGGGAGGAAGTGGATTTAGTTGAAAACGCCCTTCTTTGTCAGTTTTGGCACCTGCTCCAATTCCATCTGCGACTCCTATCATATCCAAAAATAGATCTATTTTTTTTCTATTTCCTTCACGAGAAAGATTGACACCCACATTGGGGACCGGGTTTCCTTTATTATCCAGTACTTGTCCACTCAGACGAGTTCCATTTTTTAATTTCAATGGCCCGATATTTCCCCGCTTATCACCAATCCGATGTGCTATCGGGCTATAATCTTTGGGAATGACCCACAAGACACCATCACCCGGAGTCGCAATAACAAATCTGAATTGGCCTTTTTTATCTGTACGTGATTCCTGAAACCCACCTATTTTGAAGGGAGATACAAATACCTTAGGCGATGGTCTTTTGGAGTATGTAAAAACGCGTATATTCGCAGCAGGTTTACCGTCTGGTTGCAGAATAGTTCCTGTTATTTTCTTACCTGCAATTAATTTAATAGTTTTAAAGAATGGAGGCTCGCCATTTTTCAAATTTGTTAGAATCATGGAATGAGCGTATCCACTTCTTCCTTTCGATTGGTATTTCAGATGATGCGCATCCACTTCAAGGTACAAAGAGGATTGTGCCACCTCTTCAGGGGGTAATGTGAAACTATATTTTCCATCTTTGTCACTTTTATGAGTTGTCGTATGAAGTGTGATCCATCTGTTTGTTTTAGGATCTCGGCTCAGTTGATGCGTAATTTCAACAGTAGCCCCTTCAATCGGTTTTCCAGTCCCATGTTCAACAATTTTTCCGGTGTAGGTAATAGGATCAGGAAGGTTCTTTGAATCCTTATTTACTTTTTCTTTTGGCTGAGGTTTCTTTTGGTTTTCAGATGACTCCGTGTCTGATATTTTTTCTTCATTATTTGTGACTGCAATAATTTCATTATTAACAGGATCAGCACTGAGACGAACAGTACCTAACCCACAGACCATGATCATTGCACTGAGAGAGATGAGAGTCACAGGTAATCGCTTTCCTTTTTGAAGAATCGGACGAGTTGATTGTAC
>JAJRVU010000211.1 GCA_024277145.1 Planctomycetota bacterium | reverse complement strand
TGAGCCTGTTTTTACGCTATGGATTTCGGTTAAGATTAGCAAGTGGTAGTAAATTCTGGGGAATTCCGAATCCAATTCCGATCAGCCAGGTTCAATATTTTACCATCTCTGAATAATGACTATTTCAGGGACGACTAATTATGTCGACAACAGTTCATAACGCTTTTTCTCCTTACCTCATCGTATTATTTGATCAGAATGAGTTGTATTTGCACCCCGGATATGTGCAAGATAAATAGAGAATTAAAACCAACATCTTAACAGTACTGGATGAATTTAATGAAGAATTGTTTTATCATAGCCATTGTGCTGTCTGCAGTATTATTATCTGCATGTAATTCCAGCAATGCTGAACCGACTAGTCCGGCTTTACTGACAGTTAATGTTTCTGATGTTGTTAAGCCGGTGAATGTCAAATTCGGTAGCGGAATAGGCTGTTTGCACAGGGGGCCCGGTTGGCCTCCGGTTGATTTAAGTGACCCGCGTTTGATTGCTCTGGTTAACGAACTGAATCTCGGTTTCGTTAATCTTCAGTACACTTTGGCACCTTCATCAATCGAGCATGTCGTTGGATTACCTTTTTATCGAGAAAGTACCGGCAAACATTCAAAACGCCTTTCTTACGCCAAGACTTTTAAGAAGATGGGAATTTATTCCAGCAGCACCGGTCCGGATAGAGATTTATATGCACTATGTAACTCAAACAAAAAATTGCCGGGTGGAACGGTTACAATCAAAGGTAAAAAATACCGAACCTTTAAAGAATTGCTCCGAATCCAACCTCATAAAAATTATGATGATATATTGCAGTTTCTGGAAAAATTGGACTCATCACCGGAAGTTTTCATACGTGTTCCGACCTTCTTTTTTGCCATCATTGATGATCCATTACCTCGTAGAAGTGATGGGCGAGTCATCATCAAACGTGATCAAGACCCTCAGACAGGTGCAGATCTGGTGCACTATCTGAATGATCCTCCCACATCAAAATGGGGGAAACTACGAGCAGTCAATGGGCATGTGAAACCGTATAATGTTAAATATTTTATGCTGGGTAATGAACTTTGGTGGCCCTACACCGAATTTAACCTGTCTGCTGACCGTATTATCAAACAAACAGTTGCCTTTTCCAAAGCGATGAAAAAGGCGGATCCTTCAATTAAAATCGTTTTCAACCCGGTGAATGATTCTTTCCCGAAATCATTCCTGAGAACGGATGACCCTGCAAGGGCAAAAATTATCAATAAGTTGGAATCCTTTAATGAAATTATCATCCCAAAAATCAAAAAATATGTCGATGCAGTTGAATTTTTTCAATATGGATTGGCTGTAGGTGATGGAACCATTTTGCCTGGACTTGATAAAGAAGGGTGGAAGTATTTAATGTCTCAAACCTATATCAATGAGAAATACGGCAATGCTGAGCGCCATAAGAAAATTGCCAATAAATTTGGTCGGGATACATCTCTTATTATGGGAGAGTTCAGTGGTCCTTCAGCTCGGCTAGGTGGTGCTATTTATGATGCGGATTACATGATCTACTTATTGAACAACAAATATGATGTTTTTGTTGCAAATTGGAATTTGGGATTAATAGAATCAAATTACTTTGGCCTCATCAAACAGGACATCTTTCAGAAAAAAGCGCCGGTGAGGCGACCTTCTTTCTACATACAGAAATTATTCAACAACCATTTTGGCGAAAATATTGTAGCATCAAAGATTACTGATTCCCCCACATTTGATATTCTGGAACATGACACTGGTAAATTTCTCAGGTTGCCTCCTGAGAAAGAAGTTCCAAGTTTGAATGCTATCGCCACAACAGGAAATGAAAAACTTTATTTAATGATCATCAACAGAGATTTGGAACGCGATATTAAGATCAAGATTAAATTGAAAGACTTTACACCCAAACCTGAAGCAACTGTGTATGTTCTCAACGGTCCGGCTGTAAATGCGACAAACGAGAAAAATGCCAATAATGTAACAATCAGAGAATCAACGATAAACGCAGGCGATTTTTTTACTTGCACTGTAGAAAAACACTCGGTTACGGTGATTGAACTAAAAACTGCTGAATGAAAATGTACGGAAATCTTTGTAACTGTTGCTAGAAAACAATTTTATTTCCAAGACAACTAAACGATATACTTCCTGGGAATATACAAGTAGAAGGGATGGAAAAATGAAAAGACGTGATTTTCTACTCACCGGTGGTGGAGCATCAATATCTGGAATGTTGGGATCCACTCATGGAATCCAGGCTGCCCGGAAAAATGAACTCAATTGCCAAGCAAATCAATCGCCTGCGGTTTTAAGTACCTATTCTGCAGAAGATCATCGTCATCGGCTTCAAAACATTGCCCGATGCGAGCAAGGCATTAAAACATCCATGAGAAAACATCTGGTGACAAGCTATCTTCCCGGACAGGCGTGTTACAACCTCGGAGAATACCCTTGCAGAAAACCGTGGAATCCTGATGAACAGGACGAAGCGGAACTTGACAGGTTACGAGATCACGGAATTCAACTGATCCAGGTGTTTGATGATTGGACTGATGCCTTAGGGCTTTTCGGAGGGGATAAATATACTTCACTTAACCCGGATGGTTTTCATCGTTTCGTTAAAATGGTGCACGACCGTGGTATGAAAATCATCTCATATGTTTCCACAGGTTTTTTTGATATACCGAATCCTGATTTTCAACAACAATGGTCCCGAAAGAATGATGTCTTACATGTTGGTTACTTCAATATGGCCCGTTGCTCTCCGTCGAGCGCCAGTTGGCGAGCTTACCTGCTTCCTAAAATTATAGGAATTTTAGATGAATACAACGTCGATGGAATTTATATCGACTGTGGATATGTCACGAATTCCTATAAAAAACCTGCACCTACAAATGACGAAGTGATGGCCTTTGAAGAAACTCCGAAACATGATGGCGCTTTGGCCGATTTACTTGCGTTAATCTATGCAGAAGTCAAACGCCGTGGTGGAATTGTTAAACTTCATATCAGCGGTGCTGCTAAACCACAGGTAGGAGACTTGAAAGTTTATGATTATCTCTGGGTTGGCGAAGGTGTTAATAATGCAGAAGGGTTAAGACAAAAAATCAAAAACCATACTCCGTATGTCGTTCCATGTATTGATAGAGAATTTGCCAAGGCGGTAACCGAAGAGGAAGACTACCTGCACAGCATTCCGTATATGCAGTTTCCCATCCTTCATGCTGGTCTCCCTTTTACAGGGAAACGCGCTCTGATTCCCGGTATCAAATACCCGCCTAAAGAAACTGACTTCTGGGTCCGTAGCTGTCTTGAAATATGGGAACATTATCAGGCAAACCCCAATGGACCCTATACTTATAGTATCTGGGATTCAAATCCTCCCAATCCGAAAAGCCGATCCATTCACGCTCGATATCTCAAACAGTAT
>JAJRVU010000210.1 GCA_024277145.1 Planctomycetota bacterium | reverse complement strand
CATGGCATCTAATGACACTAATGAGGTTCCCTCTATAAACGACGAAACCCCTGCTGGTGACAGGGGTTGTCGTCAAAATTCTTTGCCTGACAGTGATTGTCAGGGAGTGGAGGCGGCGGGAATTGAACCCGCGTCCTGTGCTACCTCAACTGCAGCCTCTACGTGCGTGTTTCAATGATTGATTTAACTGCAAACAAGGCTCATTGAACCAAACCCGTTTACAGCGATCCCACAACTTATCTCACATCAGCCGTAGCGGTCAATGAACTGATGCCAGTTTGAATTTATGACCAGTTTTCAGACTCCTCAAACGGGGATTCTTAAACCGGAGTAACCTTTATTAGGCTACTAAAGCGAATTGCGTGTTTGCAATTATATTTGATCAGTTTTTTACGTGGCCAACTGATCAACCACGGCACGCCACCACAATCTACGGTGAACCAGTCGAATCCAATCGCCCCCTTTCTATCTGTATTATACGGCAGAATAGATTAAAAAGATCAAAAAAAGACCTCTGTTTGTTCGGAATTCTTCTTATATGAAGCCATAAAGTGTTATTAAAACACTTAAAACAGGTAAAAAAGACTTCAGGATGCACTAAAACATTTCTGATCCAGAGATTATTCTCATCTGAATCTGGATCGTCAACAGATAAAACAAAGCTTTACTAAGAACGAAATCAAAATCAGTTCCTACACTGGAATATTTACCAGACACCAAAAATGGGTTCAGGTGATTCAAAAATCTCTGGATTTAGAAATTTTTCCGGAAATTAAAACCGTTATCTGAATTGATTCCTCAACTTATAATTGAAAGCTTCTTCTGCCATATTTTTTAGATGTATTCTTGCATTAATGTTTAAGAACTTTTCTCAATACAAATAATGCTGCAGTCGCAAGTATGATATTAGCAAGCCACATACCCCATCGGGGATCAACAGAGCCATTCTTTGACAGGTTCATCATCAAGAGAACTACCGGATAATAAATCACCAGAATGGGGACAAAGCAAATCATAAAATTGGTCAGGAACTGTCTGCGAGCCTGAAGAATTGAAAACGGAGCTCCAAGTAAAGCAAAACAAAAGCAACTAGCCGCAAGCGCAAATCGATTCTGAATTTCAGTATTATACTTCTGGATCTTTTTTTTGTTTTCTTTGAAGATAATATCAAACCGATTCAATTTAAATTCTTTCAAGGAATCGTAGTCACCAATCACTAAAGCAAATGCAGTTTCGATGTCTCGTTCTTTTTTAGTGAGCTCCAGCTTTTCATTGAGGCCATTCAACTCCTTTACGATGGTATGAACAGTCATGTGACGTGGTTTAGGAGGTTTCTTATCATTCTGCAACGGGAAGGTAAAGTCATGCTCTTTTAAAGATATCTGGCTGTTCCCGGGCGTATCGAGCGTCCCTCTTTCCATATGGAGAATAATTTCTTCTTTTTTTAAATCAAACTTAATGGTTGCTTCTTCAAACTTCATCGTGATCGGTTTTCTTCCAGAAGGTGTGTACCGAAAAACAGGGCCAATCAGTTTACTATCCTGAACGTCAGTTACCGCTATGGAAATTCCCTGATCCCGATTAATGTACCGATGCTGATTTCGTAAAATATCAAGAAAAATATCTTCAATAGCAGATGCAACAACCTGCTTTATATTTCCAACTGCCCACGGAATGACCTGATCAGAAAGAATCAGGGATGTGATACTCAAAACAGCTCCCAATGCTAATGCTGGAAACAATAATGACAATGCGTTGATTCCAGCTGCTTTCGCTACTGTGATCTCCTGATCTCCTGAGAGTCGTCCATAAACAACGCATACTGTTAAAAGTAGCGTGGCAGGAATGGTGAAGGGCATCAGGCTCGGAACAATATAGGGAAGTATCTGCAAAACATGAACTGGTCCAAGTCCCGCCTCGGTAATCTCCCTAAAGATACCGACAAAAACCAAGAGAAAAGTCAATACGCTCAAAATGAAAGTAAAAACTTTTAATAGCTCAATCAGGATATAACGCTGGAGTAATCGCATGGATTTATAAGTTCAATCTTTGTCTGTTGTATCTGGATAAACCAAAAACTTTATCTCCCCGGTGTGCATATCAATTGGGAATTAGTTCAAAGGTGATTCCTCAGAAATTTTAAGTTTAAAACGTATTCTATATGTAATTTTAAAGGCTCAGGTCAAGATGAATCAGCTTCATATCCCCCACACCCCTTATTCTTCCTGTTTAATATTATTGAAATATCCGGGAAAGTGATAACAAGTGAGATAACAAGCGTTTCTGAAACAGAGATTTTCAGGATCAGCAACCCTGAGAAAATGGCAGTGCAGCTATTGAATCAACAATTCCGAATATGAAAAGACGGGGGAATGGCAATTCTGAATGAAATGCCAACGGTAAATATTTTGTAAGGAGAAACGGAAGTCATGGATTTTCTTTCAGCATTATCATATGATCAAAAAGCACTACTTGGTTGTGTTGTTGCGTTGTCATGTACCAGCTTGTTATTAATTATCAGTAATATCATTGGCAAATCTCGATCCAATACAAATGACAATCATTCTTCAACACTGCCATTAAAAAAGGTCCAGTCAAAAGAGACATCCAGAAAAAATGCTGCTTGAAGTTTCACTTATTAGAATGAAGGAAATCCCTCACGCTCTGTGATTCTGTATCAAGACTTTGCATTAAAACCTATTCAATTCCTGAAAATAACTACAGGTTTCTCTTGAGAAAGACCTGAATAATTATAAGTCAAATCCCTCCCTAAAAATCTATTTCTGGCTGAGACCTACAGGTAATCACCTGAAGAGTGCTGATATATTGTTTTCTTTTAAGAATTAATGTTCTTTACATCCAATTTGTAAAGTAAATACCATCATGTTCTAAGTAGGAAATAAACTTTGAAGCCGGAGAGTTCTAATAATGAATCAAGAAGAAACAAAATACGCAATTTATTCAGAATTTGCTGATGATGAAGAATTTCAGGAGTTGATTGAACTATTCGTGAATTCAATTCCTCATAAAAGAGAACAATTGTCCCAGTTTCATAAATCAAACGATATTGAGCACCTGCAACGAATAGCGCATCAACTGAAAGGGGCAGGCGGGGGATATGGCTTTCCTGGTCTCACTGAAGTTTCTGCCTCTTTGGAATCGGTATGTAAAAATAATTCTCTCGAAGATCTGGATGAAAGAGTAGATGAACTTCTGGAATACTTATTCAGAGTTTCGATGTAACTATTGAGCCTGTCTCTATTATAAACGCTTTGAACAGTTTATTTTCAGGCAAAGGAATCAAGCAGGAAAATCAGGAGTTGAAATAGGGTGGAATTCATGTCCCATCTCTTATTAGCGATAACAGGGCATCTGTTATCGCTTTTTTTATTGATTTCTTCCCAACTTCATACCTATTGATCCTTGATGATTCAGTGGTACAATCAGCTAAAATAGATAAAAGCAGATTTACAATACTAATTGTTCTCAATATTGAATCACCTTTTAAATAAATCAGAGTTGTGGAGTTACATTATGAAAAAAACAATCAAGTTCCTTTGTCTCGTTGGAATCGTCTCAGTAGCTTATATTGCAGGCAGTAATAATATTTTTGAGCCAACGGTATTAAATGCACAAGATCAGCCTGAAAAATTATCTAAAGAGGAAAAAGAACGACTCGAAGCTCTTTCAGTTGCTTTTTCACAATCATTGGAAAGCTTAAAAGAATCACAAAAGTATCGACCTGCAATTGATGGAATTAATACCTTCGCAGTATCAGTAGGTGGTTTGAATGCAATTGCTGATCTGGAATCCGGAAATGGAGTTGATCCTTAAACATTTGCTGGGTTGTATGCAGGTTTTGCGGTTTCTGAAATATCTGAGCATCTGGATAAAGATGACAAAGGTCGCATCACTTACAAAAATAAAGTGGTCCAGCTTTATTCAATTTCCAAATTAAAATCACTATTTAACGAAAGAGCACGCCAGTTTGGTGAATCTGTTGAGTAATGCTATTAAACCTTGAAAAGTCAAGTTTTGAATTGGCAGCTATCACATTCTTACTCTTTAAATACATATCGACTCGTTTAAAGTGCCATACCCGAAGAACCGAAAAATCCAACCTTGCTGTTCATAAAGCACGTTGCTTTATGACGAAGTGGCTGTATCTAGATTCTCTTAACTGTCGATAATCCAGAAGGGAATCCCTAATTTCCGCCTAAATAAACATACATTTGTATACTGCCCGACACTGTATTGCATTAATTATTTGCAATAAGAGATTATTTCCAATAACCTGATTTGGTAACATTCTGCTAATCAATAACTTATGGAAAGATTCTCCTGGGATATTAATTAGTATAGTAAATATGGGTAATTCTGAATAATCCGCTTTTAAAAGCTAGAATTTCCTACAATGCTCTTAGGGATCATTATATAAATAGTAGTTAAGAAATAAGTTTATAAAGCAGGGATATTTGCTGATGTTCCTGTTACACCTGAAACAATTGATGACTTGCGGTAATTTAATCCCGTAGGAGCCCTGAAATATGTTAATGAATAGCCAATTTCGTCGAGTTTTATTTTCGTCTGCACTCTTGGCCGGTTTTCTGATTCCCAATCTGTTGCTACAAGCAAACTCGGATAATTCATCCGTTTATCGTTATCAAAATGCAACAGGTGAATCATACTATGCAGTTGGCTTGAACGTTTCAGATAAAACCTCTCAGGTTCAAGTGGATAAAACTTTTATCATTTTTGATACATCAGCAAGCCAGGTCGGTGCGCACCGGGATGAAGCTCTTTCAATCTTAACGAATGTTTTAAAGCAACTGCCTGTAAATCATTTGGTTAAAATTGCTGTTCTGGATATTGAGTTAACAGAATTCCAGAAATCATTTTCAAACGTTCAAAGCGATTCAGTTAAAAAAGCTCTTAATAAAATTCAAAACCGAGTTCCATTGGGAACTACGAATTTATTCAAAGGGCTTAAACAAACTGCTTCCATTCTTAAAAATGAAAGCAACGTTTCCATTTTGTATATTGGAGATGGAATGAGTATAGGCCATATCTTCCGAAAAGAAGATGTCAGCTCACTTGCTAAACAGTTTCGAAATAAAAAACTGACAGTTCACAGCTATGTTGTCGGACCAAAAATTGATTTGGAATTACCCGGTATTATTGCCCAGCAGACAGGTGGAACTGTTGATCATTCCAGCACGAATGATCTATCGACTGCAAAACACATTGCTCGGTCGATATCTGT
>JAJRVU010000209.1 GCA_024277145.1 Planctomycetota bacterium | reverse complement strand
GTTACGAAAAACTAAACTGTCTTATACCATGAATTAATCGTGGCTGTTTTCTTCAGCAGGAAAGACGCCATTCTGCACTTCTGAAATATAACTTTGTGTTGCTTTGGTCACGGTCTCTCTGAGCTGGGCATATTTTTTCAGAAATTTGGGATGAAAGTCACCATTCAAGCCCAGCATATCCTGCGTCACAAGCACCTGCCCATCACAATCAGGTCCAGCCCCAATTCCAATCGTTGGAATCGAAATTGATTCAGTAATTTTTTTTGCAATGGAGCGAGGAATCAATTCCAGTACAATGCCGAAGGCTCCTGCGTCTTCAGCTGCTTTTGCATCTTCAAGCAATTGCTTTTCGTCCCGTTGAATCCGTCCCATACTCCCTAAAGATCTGACAGATTGAGGACGCATTCCCACATGGGCCATCACGGGTATTTCGACTGAAGTGAGTGCCTGAATTGTTTTCGCCTGGGAAACTCCTCCTTCCAATTTGACAGCAGCAGCTTCCGTTTCTTTGAGGATTCGACCTGCATTGGCAATCGCATTCTCCGGACTCACCTGAAAAGAAAGAAAAGGCATATCAACTATTAACAGTGCCTTTTTAATACCTCTGGCCACTATTTTTGCATGATAAATCATTTCATCCAGAGTCACTGGCAATGTGGTTGAATTTCCCTGAACCACCATCGAAAGCGAATCACCAACCAGAATGGCATCAACGCCCGCTTCATCCAGAATTTCAGCCCAGAGGTAATCATACGCAGTCAGGACAGAAAGTTTTCTCCCATCCTTCTTAGCTTTGATAAATCCGGGAACGGTCATTCCTCTTTTTGATCGCCCTGAATAAACGGGACTGTCACTCATCTTGATATCTCTCATTTCAAATTAGTCATCGAATAGTTTATTCACATTTTATATCAGAATATCAGCTTATCCAGTTATTTAAGAAGCACAAATGCCAACAACAAGGCATACAGCAAATCTGATTGAAATTTCCTGTTTATCAGATCGAATTTGATTTACGTGTAGCGGATGAAGGTCTTTAAATAAAGTCTCCTCACTATCCAGCGATACTATTGCAATGCACAACCTTAACTAGAAATTCAACCTGAACATCATACCCATACTTACCTCAGGATGTCGTAAATTGTTTCATATTAGACAATTATGAATTGATTAGAATTATATAGATACCACAACCTTTTACCTGTAGTATTTCAATACAGCCTGTAGCACTTTAATACACATTTTTCGATACACGTACTATTTCAATACATTTAACATATTTCAGGGTACATATTCACTACTATTTATGCTTTCTAACATTCTGTAAATACATAACTTATGTTATTCAGTATGAATTCACCCCATTGGTACAGAAGATGCATTGTAAAAACAGCACAGAGCCCTGGTGAGAAGCGTTGGCCCGCACTTGCTCACTTTAGGCATATTTTTTAGAAGGTACTTTGAGTGTTTCAAGGTACCTTCTTTTTTTTATCTATTGGCTTTTGTTGTTACCATTACAGGTAAGCCCATTGCTGAAAAAAAAGGCTTCATAAAAAGCCCCTTAGTCCTAACCTGCAGATGAAACCAGGCTCATCAAGTTCATCCATTTCCAGCTGACAACATTCTGTATTTATCATTAAAAACAGATGTTTATTCTCAGAATGTAGAGTAAATTTTAGGGCTTCGCTATAATCTCACCTCAAGATTCAAGACATTATTTTTTTTCATTTTCTTAATAACCCGTTATTTAATATGCTTAAGGAGATTTCCCGTGCCAGAAAACGTTGTGATTATCGGTTCAGGACCAGCAGGATGGGCTGCAGCAATTTACACTGCTCGTGCGAATCTGGAACCACTGGTCTACGAAGGAGCTTTAACCGAAGAAAATCGACAAAAAGGCACACTCCCGCTCGGGCAACTCGCCCTGACAACAGAAGTCGAAAACTACCCCGGTTTTCCTGCAGGAGATCTCGGTGCTTATCTGGATAACTCCATTGATAAATCAAAAAGACAATATATGGGTCCCCATTCAGGCGAGGGAGTGAGTGGCCCGGAGCTTATGGAATTAATGCGTCAGCAGGCTGTGAATTTTGGAACCCGCGTTATTACAGATGACATTGTTGAAATTGATCTGAACAAACACCCGTTTGTGATGAAAACTCTCAGCGGTGAAACAGTCGAAGCAAATTCTGTGATCATCGCCACCGGTGCAAGTGCAAATTATCTTGGCCTGGAATCAGAAGACAAATTTAAAAACATGGGAGTCTCCGCCTGTGCAGTCTGCGATGGTGCATTGCCCCGCTTCCGTGACAAACCGCTTGTTGTTGTAGGGGGTGGCGATAGTGCGATGGAAGAAGCGACATTCCTTACAAAATTTGCCTCCAAAGTTTATATCGTTCACCGTCGGGATGAATTCCGTGCCAGCAAAATCATGTCCGATCGAGCCCTGGCTGATGAAAAAATTGAAGTCAAATGGAATTCTGAAATTGATGAAGTTCTCGGAGATGAAACGAGTGGTGTAACGGGTGTTCGAATCAAGAGCACCAAAGATGATTCACAAACAGAGGAAATCGAAGCAACCGGTTATTTTGCAGCGATCGGCCATACTCCCAATACCAGTTTTCTCAACAATCAAATTACAACAAACGACAAAGGTTACATTCTCTGGCCTGTATCGCACAGAACGAATACGAATATTGAAGGTGTCTTTGCAGCGGGTGATGTTGCTGATGACCATTACAAACAAGCAATCACAGCAGCGGGTTCCGGTTGTCAGGCGGCGCTTGATGCAGAACGCTGGCTCGTCACCAAAGGACATGTATAACCCCCGGCTTCATTAATATATTTACAATTGACTGACCCATTAAACTGTCTCCGAATCCCATTAAATTTCACAGGGCATTATTTCCATGTTAACGAGTGAAGGATGCCAGAAAAGGCGAAAAAGGCTTTGGGAACTGGCCCCCTCACACATTGAATGGATGCTCGTTTGTGATCCCAGACACGTCAATTACCTGAGCGGGTTTTCTGTCCATCCACTCAGTTTTTCTCATGAAGAAAAAACTTTTCTCCTTTTGGAAAAAAACGGGCCAGCAACGCTCATTGGTGACAATTTCACAATTCGATCTGCTGCTTCTGAATTCCATGTTGATAAACAAATTGTTGAACAATGGTATGACCACAAACATTCTGTAATCAATCGGGACGACGCCCTTTTCAACGCGTTGAAATCAATATTACCTGAGATTCAAAACCGTTCCGGTGCTATAGAATCACGTGCTGCATCTTGGAAAGTTGTTTCGGAATTGAATCTGCAAAAATCATGTTCCGATGAATTTGATTTAGGAAATTCGATTCGTTTTTTACGTCGTCAAAAAGAAAAGGATGAAATTGAACTTCTTTCTGAATGTATGAAAGCATGTGATGCAGGCCATGCAAAAGCAGCTGAAATTGTGAGAGAAGGAATTTCTGAATTTGAAATTTATCTGGAAGTTCAAAAAGCAGTTCTCACACAGGCTGGACGGACCGGACTGGTTTACGGGGATTTCCGAGCAGTGAATGCAGAACTTCCAAAAGCAGGTGGGCTTCCCACAGATTATATCCTGAAACAGGGAGACCTGTTTATTATGGATTATTCGGTTGTTCTGGAAGGGTACCGTTCCGATTTCACAAACACTTATGCAGTCGGAACACCATCAGCCGACCAACAACATATTTTTGATCACTGTTTAAACGCAATGCATGCAGCAGAAATTTTTCTTGAGCCAAACCGGGCCTGTTCCGAAGTTGCAAACGAATTATCACAAACTTTGGAAAAAGCAGGGCATGGTCCACAGGTCAATCACGCGGGGCATGGCCTGGGTCTTGGTCACCCGGAACCACCGATTATTGTTCCTGAAAGCCAGGACCAGCTTTTATCTGGTGATGTCGTCACTCTTGAACCAGCCCTTTATGTTCAGGGAATCGGGGGAGTCCGAATTGAGCATAATTACCTGATCACGGAAGATGGTTTTGAAACACTGAGTCATCATAATATTGCACTCACTCAATAAAATAAAATCATTATCAACCATGAATCCATCTTTCAAAAATGATCATCACCTCAAACGCGGGCTCGAATGGATCCCTGCTGAGTTAGACCATTTAAACGATGAAAACCTGATCCGCATTCGCAAAAGCATTACACCTTTACCGAAAGGAAAATGCCTGCTGGAGGGACAGGAACTCATTAACATGGCTGGGAATGATTATCTGGATCTCTCTACTCATCCGGAAATCATCGCCTCTGCTCGAAAATCAGCGGAAGAAGCAGGGGTTGGATCGCGGGCAAGTGCTCTTGTGATCGGGCGAACCTGCTGGCATGAAAGTCTTGAAAAAAAACTTGCAGAATTTGAAAAGGAAGAATCGGCTCTCCTTTTTCCAACCGGATATGCAGCCAACCTGGGAACCATTACTTCTCTTGTTCAAAAAAATGATATCATTTTCAGCGACAGCCTGAACCATGCTAGCCTGATTGATGGATGTCGTCTCTCGAATGCAAAAACTCAAATATACCCGCATTCTGACATGAATTTCCTGAATGAAAAACTTGCAGAGTCTGATCAATTTAATCGCCGTTG
>JAJRVU010000208.1 GCA_024277145.1 Planctomycetota bacterium | reverse complement strand
GTGCATGGAATGGATCATGCAAAGATCGTCAATACATTCAGCCACGTTTGGGAAAAGTTCGCTGACATACCGATCAGATTCGCCATACTTTTTAAATTTCCAGGGGGAAGCGAGAAGGTTTCCCGTTGGTGCAAACTGGACCCGTGGTTTATCAAAGGGGAGTGGTTTTCCTCCATCTTTCTGTAGTTGAGGTTTGTATTCAAAGGTGTCCATATGAGACGGACCACCCTTCATGAAGAGGAAAATGACTCTTTTCGCCTTCGGCGGGAAATGGGTTGGCTTTTCTGAACTCGAAAGTTTTTTCAGAATTCCGGCTTCTTTAGCAGTGGATTCTTCAGAAAGAAGGGAAGCGAGAGCCAGGTAACCAAAACCGACGCTTGATTTCTTAAGCATTTCTCTTCTGGAAAATGGAAGATGGTTTTCAATTTGCGGCTTCATGACAATCTTTCCGGGTGACTGCTTCAGTATTATTCAAATTTTTATAGTTTAGCGTAAATAAATAAACTCATTAGAAGAAATAATGGCTTGGCAGAATACTTGCCAGGCTTTAAGGTTTTTATCCTTTTGTTGAGCGTTATTTTCAGGAGATTCAGAAAACTGTTTAATAAATAAAATGGCTTGTTTTAACTCAGAATCGGAAGGATTTCTTCCGTAACATTTTTGATAAAGGTGTTGAAGTCTTTCCGGGTTCGACATTTTCTTGGCGAGAATGTTTTCTGCCAACTCGGTTGTTACCTGATTGACAAAAGGAGAATTCAGAAGGAATAATGCCTGTGTCGAAACCGTACTCGATTCCCTGTTTCCATTGATCATGCTTGCATTGGAATAATCAAAGAGTTGAAAAACAGAATAAATGTGGTTCCTGATGACAGGAAGATAGATGGAACGCCTATTCGTTTTGTAGTTTGTGCTTTCTTTTGATTCGTGATTAAAGACGAAGGCCCGGTTTTTTGTTGTGAGAAGATTTCCCCCCATTTTCATGTCGAGGGAACCACTGATTGCTAGCATGGAATCCCGGAGGGCTTCTGCTTCAATACGATGGAGTGACCTTCGCCAGAGAAATTGATTGGCTAGGTCAATCTTCGCGTTGTGTGAATTAAAATCGCTGCTCATTTGGTAAGTGTTCGAGAGCATGATGATTCTATGGAGATCTTTTATAGAGTTTCCATTTTTCAGAAAATGCATTGTCAGCCAGTCGAGCAGGGGCTGGTTAGATGGTTTTTCGCCTTGCATTCCAAAGTTATCGGTTGTTTTGACAATTCCTTCCCCAAAATGCCATCGCCAGACGCGATTCACCATGACTCGGTAAGTGAGTGGGTTTTGTGGGTCTGTGATCCAATGAGCAAATTCGAGTCTTCCACTTTGCTTGGCTGGGAACTCTTTTTTGAAATGGCTGGCCAGGAAAACGGGAACCCCTCTTGAAACCGTTTTTCCCAATATGAGGTGGCTTCCTCGAATGTGAATCGGGATGTCTTTTGTTTCTCCCTCTTTCACAGACATGGCTGTTTCCAGGACGGGAACATTTTTTTTCAGGCTTGCGATTTGATCCCGAAGTGCTTTGAGCTGTTTTTTGGTTTCCTCGGGATACTTTGATTCATGCTTGGCAGGAAGTTTTTCCCCTTTTTTAAGTTTCTTTTTGAGTTCTGCAGTAGCGGATGCAGTCAGTTTTTTGACTTCAGCTTCAAGGGCTTTCGCTTTTTTATCCAGATTCTTTACTTGTTCTACAAGTTCAGGAGCTGAAATTGGATTTTCGTTCCAGCGGGCAACAGTTTTGAAACTTTCCATTGTTCGTGTGCTTTTGAAAATCCCAGCCATCGCATAATAATCGCTTTGTTCGAAAGGATCAAATTTGTGGTCATGGCATCGCGCGCAACCCATTGTGACTGCAAGAAGAGACCTGCAGACTGTATCAATCTGCTCGTCGATAATATCCATTTCCATTTTGGCTTTATCAACTTCTGCAAGAACCTTTGGTCCCATTGAAAGAAAACCGGTTGCAATAAAGTGTTCATTCCTGATATCCAGATTTTTCCCATCGGGAAGAAGGTCTCCTGCAATTTGCTCCTTCAAAAAATGATCGTAAGGCTTGTCGATATTAAATGAGTTCACAACATAATCACGATATCGCCAGGCATTCCCGTGCGCGACATTTTCATCCAGCCCGTTGGAATCTGCATACCGGGCAATATCCAGCCAATGTCGTCCCCATCTTTCGCCATAATGAGGAGAAGCGAGCAGCCGGTTCACGACTTTCGCAAAAGCATCTGGAGAATTGTCTTTCAGGAATTGGTCCGTTTCTTCCGGGGTGGGGGGAAGACCGATTAAATCAAAGGTCGCTCGTCGAATGAGGGTTCTTTTATCTGCCGGTTTTACCGGGGTTAGTTTTTTGGTGTTGAGTTGTTTTAAAACGAAGGCATCGATTGGATTTTTAATCCAGTTTGCAGGTTGTGCTTTGGGGACAGCTTGTTTGAGAAGAGATTGATATGCCCAGTGTTTTTTTGCTTTTTTGTAATCAATGGAAGGGGATTTTTTCGAGATTTTGACTTTGTGGGAATCAGGATGTGGAGCACCTTCTTTGACCCATTGCGTTAAAATGTCAATTTGTTGCTTGGTCATTTTATCTTCAGGAGGCATTTTCAGGTCAGCGTCCTGATGCGTAATTGCTGTGATTAACAAGCTGCTTTTGGGTTTTCCGGGAATGAGAGCAGGACCCGCTTTTCCACCTTTGAGCATTCCCTGCAGGGAGTCCAGCCTGAGGTCTGATTCCTGTTCGTCCTCTCCGTGGCAGTCGTTGCAATGTTCGCTTAGAAGAGGGCGGATTTTATTTTCAAAAAAACGAACCTGTTCTTCGGTCGCCTTCTTTTTTTTAGAAGCAACCCCTTCTTCATTAATGAAGAAGCTCGTGATCATTAATAAAAAGATAAGAGCATATTTAATTTTCAGGTTCGTCATATCATTACACTTTTGTGGTTGATTTATTATTGGGAAACTTCACCGAAACTTCAGGGGAAGATTCCTGATTCTCAAGCAATAAAATATCCTCGAAAGGAACTATTGAAGAAGGGTTTTCTTCAAAAGGGCCAAATTCTGCTGAAATACTTTTCGCACAGATTTGTGCAGCTTCAAGAATCTCTGAACGGTTTGCGGGTTGATTCAATCGTAATAAGTAGGAAACACAAATGACCCCGAGAAGGGATTGATTGCTTCCGGTAATCGGAACAGCACAATCGACGATTCCTGCAGAGACCGGGCTGTCGGAAAGAACGTATCCATTCTGGTATATCTGCTTGAGTTCTTTTTCAATTCGTTTAATGTCTCGTTTTTTTTCGCCGGAGTTTGACCAGTATTGTTCTCTTTCTTCTTTCGACATGAAAGCAAGGGCTGCCAAGCCGGAGTTCCTGTTGTGAATTTCAAAATTGGCACCGACTCGAACAGAAAGGGAAACATCGGTTGCACATTCTGCTCGCGCAACGACCAGCATTTTATTCTGGACAACAATTGTTAAATGGCACGGTTCATCAATCTGGTCAACAAGTTGTTCCATATGAGGCATGGACCGGGCGACAAGTGCCTGCGTTGTATGGTTCTTTGATCCTAGTTCAAACAACAACGTGCTGACACGGTATCGCTGGGCTTCATCACGAACCAGATACCCTCTTTGGTGCAGGGCAGAAACGATTCGGAAAAGCTCTTGCTTTGTTCGTTTGAGCTGCTTGGAAATATCAGTCAGGCTCATTGGATGTGCTGATTCGGATAGCAATTCGAGTACATCAAGCCCTTTTTCCAGTGCGGGGACCCTGTACGAATTCTGTAAACTGTTTTGCTTAAGTTCTGTTTTGTTCATGAAATTCAGTTTTGCATGTGGTACTGGGGGTGTCAAGGTTAAAGGTTGAATAAATTGATCCGGGGCTGAATCAACCGGGAACAGTTTTCAATTATTTCATCGCTTCTTATTTTTAATATATTGCTTCCCATTCTTAATATGTGGTCTAAAACTCAATTGATAAAAAAAGCCCTCCACTCACGGGAGCGAAGGGCCTGTTTTCAGATGTTAGAATCAATCAACGGACTGATTAAATCTTAATATTCTGTTTTTCGATTAATACCTGGCAGGGGAATCGGATATTTTCCCTGATCATTCGCCTGGACAGGAGCAGGACCTGTCATGGTAAGTTGATCAACCGTTGGGGCAAGTTCATGTTCATGGTTCAGCATTTGATCGTAAGTGATGACCTGACCTGTATGAGCAGCGAGTCGACCCATTGAAGTGACAAGGCTTGCTTGAACGCCCCGTTTGACTTCGTTGTATGGTTTGTCGTTTCGGATAGCATCCAGAAGGTCATCCCATTCTAGTTCGTATGGGTTTTCTTCCGGTTGAGGATAAGCCCAGATCATGTTCTTGTCGACCATGTTGTGCCCTTTAAAGGTTTTACATTTTGCAGGGCTGTGAGATGCAGTCGAAATGATTGCAGACCCTTTTGTGCCGTGAGCATAACTTGCAAATTCGTGATGGCAACCAGCCATCGTTCGGCCATTCAGGAATAATTTGGTTCCATCTGCAAAAGTATATTCGACGGAATAAGTGTCAAAGTTCTGGTCGACGTTATCCAGTCTGTAATGACGCCCGCCGGAAGCTTGAGCTTTGACAGGCCAGGCATTTTTCATCCAGCAACTTTCATCAATGTTATGAATGAGAAAATCGCTGTAAGCACCGCCACTTGCCCAGATAAATCCGTGAAAGTTTTTGATTTGATAAGCGAGTTCGGATTTTTCCGATTCAGGTCTTACTCCAACAGCTGCAGAACCGGTAGGACCAGCCATTCTGTAGGCTCGAAGTTCAAGGATGTCACCAATTTCACCGCCTTGAATTCTTTCATAAAGTTCCTTGCGAGCTTTACAATGCCTGCACATCAGGCCGACACCAACCTTCAAATTCAATTCATCTGCTTTTTCAGCAAGTTTAAACATTTTTCTACTGGTCGGGCCATCCACGGTGACCGGTTTTTCCATAAAGACATTCAAGCCTTTTTC
>JAJRVU010000207.1 GCA_024277145.1 Planctomycetota bacterium | reverse complement strand
CGTCACCACTAATATTGAATCGGGAAGAATTTTTGATATCGAAATTCCCGGTCTCGGTTTTCAATTAAAAGAACGCCCCTGGCACCAATCTTTAGAAAAACTATTTCGCGATCTCTGTCATGGAAGGCGCGTTGCCAGTGACACCGGATTCGGCAATACAGATAACATCTCTTCCGATCTTTCATTGATGAGGCGTTCCCTTTCAGAGCTTGATGTTTCAAGAATGCGGGAACTGGGAAAAGATATTTCCCATGCAGTCGAAGCAACCGCCCGGCAGTGTCTTCAGGGACAATCGGAATCTGATCTTGCAGGAGAAGTGGCCCACCGATTAATCAAAAGACAAATTACTGCTTTAAGAATTCAGGTTTCCGCTGACGGACAGAACCAACGTTACCGACTTTGGGGGCATGGCAACGAAACGATTGGAAGATATTGCACGATTTCTGCTGTCGGATCCCGGCATGGGCTTTCTGTTGGTGCAACGCGAACTGTCTGCTTCGGGGAAATTCCTAAAGAGCTATTGGATTCGCATCAAAAAGCGTCCTTAATTCTTGCTACGGGCCGATATTTTTCCCAGAACGAATGGGAAATCAGTGAAATCTGGAAAAGAATCATCCGTATCTATGAAAAATTTGGCCACCCGGATGAATGGCAGCAGGCAAGCCAGGCGGACATTATCGGCTATGATCAATGTGAATTAACCTTCACTCCTGATTCCAAGGCGGATCTCACTTCCCCGATGGCGGTTCATTGGCATCCTTCGATTGGTCCTGCTTCGGTGGGCGATACCATTTTGATCACAGAGAAATTTTCAGAGCTTTTAACTCCAATGGAAACCTGGCCGAAAATCACGGTCAAAGTGAAAGGGCGAAAAATGAAATGCCCTGCGATTCTCTGCAGGGAACCATCAGGAGAAATTATTGCACCGGTTCCTGAACAGGATCAGAACGGGGATACTCGTCTTGATATCCAGTTTTAGAGCGAGTTTTAATTTATCGCTAACCCACGGAATCATTCATCGGGATGATCGGTTTTTCATCCTGCGGTTTTGATTGATTTCCATGATATTCAACGCCACCCAAATCTGCTAATTGGGTCATCATATAATCACACGCTTCCCGAAGGAGTTCCTGGTTTTTTCTTTTACCCTCATATGCAGAGAGATCAATTGGATCTCCGTAAATGATTTCAACTCGCTCCGGTTTGCAGAAGCAGCCCACCATAGATTTCGCCTGAGGTGAGTTTTTCACAAAGACGGGATAGACAGGAACCTTTGCTCGCAATGCTAAAAATGCGATGCCGGGATTCGCTTCTTTGATTCCGTTTTCTTTGTTGATCCCCCCTTCCGGAAACACGCCAACAAGATTATTTTCTTTCAGGATTCGCAGCGCCTTCATCACTGGTTTTGCATCGTGCACAGATCGATCCACTGGAATGGATTGCATGGTTTTTCCAATCCAGTGAACTCCGGGAATTTGATAGTATTCTTTGGCCATCAAGAAACGGACAGGTCGAACAGCGGGGCCTCTGTTCCAACGTTGGTCATTCATCCAGAGAAGCATCGGGTCAACTGGACTTCTATGATTAGCAAGGATAATGGCAGATTCATTCTCCGACCAGGGGCATGGTCGGTTCGACCTCCAGTGAAACATCAAAGGGGAATAGATTCGGTTCACACAATAAAGTGCCAGCAGGTTCCAGTCTGTCGTCCATTTTCTCGACTTCCAATAGAACACCCCTACCCCTATCACCAAATAGAGGAGCAGAATTCCGATAGCCCAGGTGTCTGACAAAGTTTCTTCCATGGAATTAAGTTCTCAAAACATAAGAAGATTGGGATTATTCATGAAAATTCGATACGGAATTTTTTGTTGATGTTTAAAAAAAGGTCCATTATGATATCCAATTCCATTTTATCACATTAAAATATGGAATGTAAATTCATTTATGATTAAACTTCAAGAGATATTGATTCTTGATGAATCATTCCTAAAGTCCATTTTTTCTGATTGAGCCCGAATTTCCCATGTGGAATAAATTCTATTCACATTTTTTAGACGAAGCGGTCGGTGCTGTGCTTTTGCACAAGTTCCTGCGCTACCGGAACCATCCTCCCGTAAAAGGGGAGACTTCAAACTTTTTTCCAGACATTTTCAGTGGCGACCTGCATCGTTTTATCCATCCCGGTCCTGCTTTAATTGAAAACTGGGAATATTCGCACACCGTTAGTGATCGTGATGATTACCTGATTCAGAATTTTCATTTTCCCAGCCAAATCACAACTGCTCATCCTGAAAATAATTTTGTGAGAGGAAGGCATTGGCAGGCAAAAGAAAACCGCCAGGATTTAACCGTCATAGGAATTGATGGATTGGTCCAATTGAACTGCGGTTGGTTTCGCGCTTTGTCGGAAGGTTTGTCAAACCACGGAATTGATATCGCCATGATTGATGCACCGTATAACCATTGGCGAACTCCCAAAGGGTATCGGTCGGGTCAGCTTATTCTCGGTGGTGATCTCGATCATCTTTTTTCAGTTTGCAGGCAGGCTGTCCTTGATTTGAGAACCACAATTCGCACGCTAAAAAATAAAGGGCAACGAGTCGGTTTGGTTGGAATCAGTTATGGCGGTTGGATGTCATTAATGGCTTCACTTTTTGAACCGGAACTTGAATTTGTTATCACGCTTGCTCCTCCTGTTGATATTGGAAAAATCATTCAGGAAGGAGGAACGTTAGTTCGGGCGATCCGAAAAAACATCGGCTATATCGAAATTGATGAAGAAGAAATCGCAAGAGTTTCCAAACCTGTTGCGCCCATCGAATGGATGCCGAAACTTTGTTCAAGCAGAATTTTTCTGCATGCAGCACGTCATGATCGATTTGTACCAACACACCGCATTGCAGAACTGGCTTCAAAATGGAACTGCTCTCTTCGACTTCATGACTGCGGGCACTGTGAAATTTCAGCCAGAAGAAGAATTGCCCGATTAATTGCCAAAGATATTACTCACCTCTCAAAACGTTCACAAATATGCTCGAACAAAACCAACTCCGATTCAATCCAGTTGAATTCTGAAACGGTCACACCACAAATATAATCTTCCTATTTGTGAATATTCATATTGAATATTCAAGCAGAACCGTTTTTTGATAGGCCGTCATAATCAGCATATCCATCAAAGCTAACGGCATTCCGTTTTATTCCATCGCTCCCCCATTTTCTCCAGTCAGAATATTATTCATCCAGACGATACGTAGAGTTACTTGAATTTTTAATTCCGTAATGCGCGTCTGTTTTTCTGCGACTGAAACAATTGCAGAAAAGTACGGTCTCAGATCATTACGGGATTAAAAATCAGATGGACATATCGACGCAATTCACAGGGCCAAACTTGAATAAATATGAATAGGAACTGATAAATCAGGAGCAGGAATAATGTATATGGTTGTACGGGATTTAATGACCAATTCCCCAGCAAAAATTCATTTTGAGCAATCAATTGATGAAGCAATCAAAGTGATGATGACTCATTGTGTTCCTGAATTATTTGTCGTTGACAGCGGAAATTTTCTGCGTGGTGCAGTTCCTGAAGTCGAAATACTCAAAGCAGAATTGAATGGTGTTGACGGGAATGCTTCAATAGATACCATCACCAGCAGAAGCATTGCAACAGTTACGCCTGATGAACCTGTTACTGCACTCTTTCCCCGCTTTAGAACCGGTTACTGCAGGCAACTTGCAGTGACAGAAAACGGAAAACTGATTGGCCAGATTCAAAGACGGGATGTCATCCGGTTAATGCACGCATTAAGACGTTTAGATTTGTCAGTTAATGATATTTCAGGAACCGATATCTCAAATAGTGAAAGTTCAATGCCTCAGAAAGATTCAGCGAATCAACAACAGCCATCGATGAAAAATAGTGCAGTCCCTAACCCGAATTTTGTCAAAAAGATGAAAGATCAATCCAAATCAAATCTTTTTTCTGACATGAAATAGCTTGAAATTTCATCGACAAGACTTTGAAGCGTTTATTTCAGTTTAACACCCATATCTTTAAACAGAAATTTCATATCCTTCCAGACATCCTTCTTTGCAGGCGGATTTCTCAAAAGGTAAGAAGGATGATAAGTGCAAAGAACTTT
>JAJRVU010000206.1 GCA_024277145.1 Planctomycetota bacterium | reverse complement strand
TTTTGTCATCGAGTGTTTTTAACTCGAAGTTCTCAATTTTCTCCCCTTTAGTTGGAAGAGAACTTTTTTCTTTTGCGTTGATATTAGAAAAGGTAATCAGAATGACAGACAGAGATAAGCCGATTGCTGTTAAACGGGATCGGTTCATGCAATAAGTTTTGGACATAATAGAACTCCGAATTTGAAAATGATCTGGAATGGAGACTGATTTCCATATTCAAGTAATAATCAATACTCATTCAATAAAGATGAATTGGCTCAAATAAGCAGAATCAGAAAATCAACAATCGTAAGGTTTGCATCCTGATTGAAAAATTGTCTTGTAGCAGATATTGGACCATGAACCGAAGTCAAAAGCAAACCCGGTTACACTTTGGAAGCCTCTTTATGATCTCTGAACAGGCTATTCCATATCTTAACCCTTGGAAGCGAGTTCGCGAATCGGGGCACCTTCATTGAGAATGAGGTTAGGACGTCCCCTGAAATCTTTAATAGCGACATTTTCGTAATCGATTCCCAGATGATTATAGATCGTTGCGAGGAAATCTCCGGGTGAGAAACGACGTTCAATCACGTCTTCGCCACGGGCATCTGTCCCGCCGATGATCTGGCCTGTTTCAATACCGCCCCCTGCAAAAATCATGGAATTAGCGCGAGGCCAATGATCACGCCCCGGCTGAACCGTTCCTTTAGGAGCACTCGCTTTTCCTTTCCCACTACTGGCGACATAAGAAATTTTTGGTGTTCGGCCGAATTCTCCTGTCACCACAACCATCACTCGTTTATCCAGACCACGGGCATAAATATCTTCAATTAATGCAGAGATGGCCTGATCAAAAACAGGCAAGCGGAACTGATTTGCATCAAAAACGTTATGGTTCACCGCATGATCATCCCAGTTTTGAACGCGACCACATAAAGGGCCATCAAATTCTGTTGCAACAACTTCAACACCCGCTTCAACAAGTCGTCTAGCCATCAGGCATTGTTGTCCCCACTGGTTTCGTCCATAACGATCACGAACCGAATCATCTTCCTTCTTTAAATCAAACGCCTGTCTTGCATCAGGGCTTGTCAATAAATCGACTGCTTGAGATTCAAATTTATCAAGCGCTTCCATTGTTCCTGATTGATCCACATCACGCGATATATTATCGAGTCTCGATTTTAACTTGATCCGATCAACAAACCGCGATTCGTATTCTTTGCTGGCCAATCCAATATTCGGAACTTGAAATTGAGGATTGTTCAAATCACCTTTGACAACAAACGGTTCATAAGATGGCCCGAGGTAGGCAGGTCCTGCAATCTGAAAACTGTCGTATCGATCAACTGCGTTGATAGCAATATAGTTCGGAAGTTTGCCCGCAGAACTTCGATGAAGATAATTCACGACCGACATCCAGTCGGGATAAGCCGGCTTTAATTTGTCTTGTCTGTCGGGATCACCTCCCAACAATTGCAATGATCCTGAAGGATGACCCCCGCCGGTATGAACCATTGAGCGAAGGATCGTATATTTATCAGCCATCTGAGAAAGCTTCGGAAGGAGTTCACCGACTTGAATTCCAGGAACGTTTGTGTCGATTGGCCGAAATGGCCCGCGGTAGGATGAAGGTGCGAGAGGTTTGGTGTCAAAAGTTTCCAGATGGCTTGCCCCGCCACGCAACCAAACCATGATAATGGCTTTGTCGCCTCGTTCTGATTTCCCGGTACTTGCTCTTAACTGATACAGGTTGGGTAAACTCAGGCTCGAAAAGCCCAATAATCCTGCGCGTAAAAAAAATCGGCGTCCCGGAACCTGATGCATTCCGGAAGTCATTGAAATATTTGAACGATTTATTTTTCGGCGTGACATGGAATTCCATTATTTTAAACGCTGATAATGCTGCAAACGCTGATAAAATCTTGTTTTACATACAATATCAGCTTTTTTAGAGGGAAGACTATCTCAATTCCCTCTTTTTCAGCCAAACAGTGAGAAAACCGGCCTGTTCATCGCAAAATAAGAAAATTTGAGCAGTATACATTTTAATGTAGCCGCCTGCATTGCGGGATTGTCCCATCGGTGGATGCCGGCTGGCTCGTGGGATACGGTTTTTATAGATTATAATGCGTCATTCACGGCCACAGAAAAGCATAATCCGCTTTAATCCTTGATATCGTAAGTGGGTGGGTTTACCTGCCTTAGCGCAAACGCAATAATTATGCAATAACTTATCCATCTGGTTCCATTGGACTTAATAATAGGAATACTGAAAAACGAGAATTTTATGTCGAATATTGCAATCATCATTGGAATTTACAGCGTCCTCATTCTAGCAGGATCACTTTGTGGAGGCTGGCTTCCATTACTGGTGAACTTAACACACAGAAGAATGCAACTGGTTATTAGTCTTGTTGCAGGTTTAATGCTTGGTGTGGGGGTTTTCCATATGATTCCGCATGGCATTTCAGAACTCGATAAAATGGATCTTCCTAGCTCCATTGATCAGGGAATGCATTGGCTGATGATTGGTTTAATCTTCATGTTCTTTCTCTTGAGAGCTTTTCATTTTCACCAGCATGGCCCTGCAGAAACCTTTAATGAAGAAGGACATGCTCTCGGTCACGACCATGCTCTCGACCACGACCATGATCACGACCACGACCATGATCACGACCACGACCATGATCACGACCATGATCACGACCATGACCATGATCACGACCATTCGCATGATCACGCACATGATCATGACCACAGTTCTGTACATCATTTAAGTTGGGTGGGAATTGCTTTCGGTCTTTCGCTTCATACTTTAATTGATGGTCTTGCACTCGCTGCGAGTGTGAAAGTTGATATCGCGCATGGCCATTATTTCATCATTCCCGGGTTTGGAATATTTCTGGCAATCCTGTTGCATAAACCACTTGATGCTATTTCGATTACGTCCATCATGTCAGCAGGGGGATGGTCAAAAACAGCCAGGCATCTTGTCAATGTCGGGTTCTCACTCATGTGTCCGTTAGGAGCCTGCCTCTTCCTGTTTGGTGTTGAACATTTTTCCCAATCGCAACATTTAATTGTAGGAAACGCCCTTATGTTTTCAGCGGGTGTTTTTATCTGTATTTCTTTGGGGGATTTGTTACCAGAAATTCAATTCCATTCACACGACCGAATCAAGCTTTCGATTAATCTTCTTCTGGGAATTGCGTTAGCTTATGGTATCGGTTTTCTGGAACCGGAGCATTCACACGGTCGAAAAAAAGACTCTCATTCACACGATCATGAATCTTCTTCTGAGGATCACGATCACGAACATGGAGAAAACGGACAAGACGAACATGATCATAAACATGAATAATTAGTGCTTTTAGAAGAACTTCATTTCATCGACTTCAGTGGTTTCCCTTTTTTCGTGGAAGGGGCACTGTAGAGCGGGTTTTCCGGCCCTTCGATGGCATCCCCAATCTGGATTGCTTTCAGTCGGCTGCCTGCCTGTTTTGCATATTCAGATGAGAGTTCGTATCCCATGTATTGCCTGTCAAGCTTTTTGGCAACGGCTAATGTTGTTCCGCTTCCTGCAAAGGGGTCAAGCACAATTTCTTTTTCGTTTGAACAGGATCGAATTATTCTCTCAAGTATTCGTTCAGGCATCTGGCAACCATGCCAACCTTTGCGTTCCTTAAAAGTTCCATTCACTCGTGGATAATACCAGGTGTTTTCATCCGGTTGAAATGATTCAGGAATATCCTGCGGACGAAGGATCCAGGTATCGTCGGGTAATCTGCCTTTGGGATTTGCTCTTTTATCATTGTAAACCAATTGACGCGCAGAAGGGACGCGAATCGTTTCAGTATTAAAAGTGAAGTTGTTTTTGTCTTTGACCATATGAAATAAATGGGCATGGGATCGTGTGAACTTCGCTTTGCAATTCACTCCAAAAGTGTAATACCAGATCACCCAACTCCTGCAATGAAGATGATGTTCTCGCTGCATCAGAACTTTGAGTTCAGCAGCATACTCATCGCCAATGGCCAGCCAGAATGCGCCTGAATCTTTGAGGATTCTTACAACTTGCCCGATCCATTGTGAAGACCAGTCAAGATACTCATTTCCGTCAAGCGAATCTTCGTATTCATCGTAGTCATACCCAATGTTGAAAGGAGGGTCAGCGAAAACGAGATCAACCGATCCGTCAGGCAACTTTTCCATTCCTTCAATGCAATCGTTGCAATGAATCTTGTTCCATTTTACGGTTGATTTTTTCTTCGTCAATTTGCGATTCCGTTCTCTTAATTATCATTAATCAAGAATCAATTGAAATTCAACCTGCATCCTTAACAACAGGGTTCACCAATGTTCCGATTCCTTCAATCGAAATGGAAACAATATCCCCATTTTTCAGCGAAAATTCATCGGGGGGAATAACTCCCGTTCCGGTCAGCAGTATTGCTCCATGTGAGAAATCATTTTCCCGGCCCAGCCAGCTGATCAGGTTTTTGTGTGTTCTGGCCATCTGATCAAGAGAGGTTTCCCCTTTGAAGACTTCCTGGTTCTCACGATTGATGGAAAGTTCAATTTTCACATCTTTTCCGCACAAAGGTTCTTCAGGGATGAGAACTGCAGGACCTAGTGCACAACATTGATTATAAACTTTTGCCTGTGGAAGGTAGAGCGGATTTTCTCCTTCAATATCCCGGGCAGACATGTCATTGCCAATGGTGTATCCGACCAATCTTAAATCAGCAGAAACCATCAAAGCCAGTTCCGGTTCAGGAACAGACCAGTTGCTGTCATATCGAACCCTGACAGATTGGCCCGGCCCGGAAACACGATTGGGAGTTGCTTTCAGGAAAAGTTCAGGTCGATCCGCTGAGTAAACTTTGTCATAATGGCTTGCACCGGTATCTGATTCTTCCATCCGGGCAATCTGGCTTCGTTTATAAGTTACACCTGCTGCCCAGATTTCCTGCTGATCTACAGGAGCCAGGAATTCCACTTCATCGAATGAAAGTGACGACTCTTTTGTGTTCACCAGAAACTTGCTCAGGTTGACAGGATCTTTCGCAACAAGAATATCATAAAGGCAATGATATTCTTCCAGTTGAGTCATATCCAGAAGTTGTAAATGATCCTCTTCAACGATCGCAATCCCCAGGCTTCCACCAGAAATGCGGATTTTTGCAAGCTTCATCATTTCAATTCCTATTTGCGAAGTGCCTCTAATGTTTCTGTGAAGTCTTTCGGTAATGGTGCCTGAAATTTCATCATTTGTCCACTCTTTGGATGACAAAATTCAAGTTGATAAGCGTGAAGGGCTTGTCTTTTTATAAGGATACGATCGTCGTCAGGCAGTATTTCCGGGCTATTTTCGTTTTTTTTATGAATGTCCGAAAGCATCAGTTTTTCTCTACCATCATAGACCGAATCTGCAACAACGGGATGTCCCAAGTATTGCATGTGAACTCTGAGTTGATGAGTTCTGCCGGTTTTGGGTGAGAGCTTCATGTAAGAAAAGCCGGGGAATCTTTCAAGGACTTCATAAAATGTATTCGTATCACGTGCGCCATCTTCATCAGCGCAAACAATCATTTTTTCACGCTTTCGACGATGAACTCTCATAAATACATTGATGTAGTCGCTGTCGAATTGAACTTCACCCCAGACGATAGCACGGTATTGCTTACGGACTTCCCGTTTTTCAAATTGGGAACTGAGATGGTTATGAACCTGATTATCTTTCGCAACGACCATAACTCCACTTGTATTTCGATCAAGTCGATGAACAATACCCGGACGTAATTCTCCAGCGGTATCACTCAGTTGGTCAAAATGGAACTGCAGCGCCCCTGCTAATGTTCCGCCATAATTTCCCTTGCCGGGGTGAACAATCATGTTTGGAGTTTTATTGATGACTACGATGGAGTCGTCTTCATAAATCACATCAATAGGAATATTTTCTGCGGGAAGACTTTTGTCAGCGAGCTTGGGAAGTTTTACAGAAAGGCAATCATTGACTCTTAATCGCCTGGAAACTTTTGAGGGAAGACCATTAACTAGGACGGCTTCCTGCTGAATCCCTTTTTTAAAAGATTCCCTGCTATAATTGGGATAAAGCCTGCTCAGGTAATGGTCAAGCCGCCAGCCGTGAGCACGATTTTCGACAACAATCTCAACAGCTTTGCTGGTGGAAAGTTCTTCTTCGGGCGGGGAAAGTTCTTCTTCTTCAGACATAGATTGATATCATTATTTGTCTGTCTTTGTTTTATCGGCGTTATTCTCAGGAACTTCTTTTTTCACGGATTCTTTTTTTTCTGTAGAATCTACTTTTTTCTTGACTTCATTTTTTCCTGTTTCCTTCTTCTCAGAAGCTTTCTTTTCAGAAGAAGGTTTCTCTAATTTCGGACCTTCTTTAGATTCTGATACAGGTTTTTTATCTTCTTCTTTCTTTGAAGATTTTTCACTTTTGCTATCTGTTTTTTCACTTTTATCTTCTGGCTTTTCACCAGTCTCTTTTTT
>JAJRVU010000205.1 GCA_024277145.1 Planctomycetota bacterium | reverse complement strand
CTGACTGCAATCCGCAACATAGAACAGCAAATAAACTATGATCAATTTAGTGTACCCGAGTTTGGTCTGTCTGCAATCCGCAACACAGCTACTACTGTCGATTGTTCTGGTCTGAGTGTAACCGACTTTGGTCTGTCTGCAATCCGCAACACTGATCTTTAAGAATTCACCAGTTTCAGGAGTGTAACCGACTTTGGTCTGTCTGCAATCCGCAACCAACCTACTAATACTGCTGGTAACTGGTCAAGTGTAACCGACTTTGGTCTGTCTGCAATCCGCAACTGTTCAACTATATGAAGTCTTAATACCTATAGTGTAACCGACTTTGGTCTGTCTGCAATCCGCAACCTCTAGCTTCTACGGGTTCCATTTTTTATTAGTGTAACCGACTTTGGTCTGTCTGCAATCCGCAACGCCGGGTTCGCTGAAGACAGTGATGGCTCTAGTGTAACCGACTTTGGTCTGTCTGCAATCCGCAACCCTAACTTGCGTTTTGTCTAGCTTCGAATCAGTGTAACCGACTTTGGTCTGTCTGCAATCCGCAACTTGATTTGTTGTGGTGTCTTTTTTTGGTCAAGTGTAACCGACTTTGGTCTGTCTGCAATCCGCAACCCTGAAGTGGGACCTTAAAGAAATGTTCTAATATTCCTCGAATGTAAAGCAAAATTAATTGCATGATAGAGACTTGTTAATCTCTTCCAAATCTTTAATATCCCTTGAATCTACCTTCACTACCTTGATATTCAGTATAGTGTTAACCAAGAGAGTAAGGCCCATACTAACTGCCCCTTTGAATGTTTTTGACTTAAGCTGCAATTCCACTATCTGTTGCCCGTTTGAATAGACAACGAAAGCTCCAGGGAAAGCTTTGTAAATTTCTCCTGCTTCATCTTCTTTTAATTCTCGATCCAAGATGAATTTCAAATTATACTTGCTCATCCCTCTCCCTTTCTTGTCTCTCTAAACAATTACAAGCGTCAACATATTCAATTATACGTTCTGCAGTACCTTTTGGGTTAACTGGAGTTCCATAGACTGAGATTTTGCAACCTTCACGATCTCCAGCAGGACAATACAGCACACCCCATACGTGAGAATGGCTTCCTCCACCTTTAACCAGCCAGCCTCGGTCAATAGCATATCTAATTGCTTTTTTAACTTCTTTTTTCGAGTGAGCTTTTCTCTTACCCATTCTAAAACCTTTCTACCGTCAGTCAATCCCTTCTTGTCTAGTCAAGCCTAACCGACTTTGGGCTGTCTGTTTGCTGAAATCGGAAGATTTAAAGGCAGATTATACATATTTTGTTTATTTTAGAAAAATGTGACAAAGTGTTAGAATTGTCTTTTGAATATGGTTCGGCAAACTGTTCCATGATTTGATAACCATTGCCAGTTCATCTGAGAGTTGGCATTGTTTATTCTCCAGCAACAAGCACTGACAATATTGACTGCAACCATTGCTGCAACCAGAGTTTTGCGATTGCTCTAAACTCTTATTACCATTTGAAGTTATCGCATTCTCTGTTCGGTCTTCGGAACCGAGGGTTGGGGGTTCGAATCCCTCCGGGCGTATTTTCTTATCTCCTTCTGAGATAACCTCTTGCAAATTCGAGCAATTCGTCCCTGATTATCAGGAATTTCCTTTTTCCATAGTGCGGTTTCGGTGATTGGCTCCCTGTACAGTTGATTTTCGTAAGGATTGCATCAAAATATTAGGACGTGAAGTGCAGGCGATGTATCCATGAGTAATCTGCAATGTCATTTATAGCGCAGGTTACATATCAATTTAGAATAGACATCCACTTAAAATAAACCGGGAACCGAGATCATGAAAAACTTTTTGATTTACTCAATAGCCACAATCATGTTTAGTGTTACGCAGTCAGCCTTCGCAGCAGAAAAAACTCAGCCAGTGCGGATGGGTTGCGGATTGATGACCTTCGACACCGTTCCGGGATGGGGACTCAGTTCTGAAGGAAAGTCAATCATTGGTCCGACTCATGGTGGTGTTGTGATTGACAAGTCAGGCAATATTTATACAAGTGCCAACATCGGGGTTTTCGTTTTCTCGCCTGATGGAAAAGTGGTCGAGCGATTTCTCGGAGATGAATACTCAAACATTCATGATATGGAAATCCGTCAGGAAGCAGAAGGCGAATTCATTTATGGAGCTCGTAACAACAACGCAGAAGGAATCAAGTTCAGCGCTCAATCAGGTGTCATCGTTATGAAGCTTGGGTTTCCTGAGGAATCCGGATTGAAGCTGAAAAAGTTTAATCCAACAGCCATAACCGTTGCTCCCAATGGCGACATTTTCCTCTCTGACGGTTACGCAAGTAATCACATTTTTAAGTTTGATAAAAATGGAAAATACCTGATGCACTTCGGGAACAAAGGGAACGACCTTAAACAGTTCAACACAGCCCATGGCATGACTCTTGACACACGCTATGATCCTCCTCGATTGCTAATCTGTGACCGAAATCACAAACCGAAAGGTCGTTTGTTACATTATGATCTCGATGGCAAATTCATTGATGTCGTCATCACTGGTTTGGGAATGCCAACTTCTGTTGCTGTTCAAGGTGATTACGTTGCCGTTCCTGATTTACACGGGAGATTGGTTATTCTCGATAAAAGTAACACCATTATTGCGGTTCTCGGTCATAACGTAGACCCCAAAACAAGAGTCAATTTCAATGTTCCTCAGGAGAAATGGATCGAAGGAGTTTTCAACGGCACACACGGTTCCTATTGGGACAAAGAAGGCAACTTGTATATTCAGGATTGGAATGTATCGGGACGTATCATGAAACTGGTCCGGGTTAAATAATGACCTTCTGTTTCCTTTGCTCCAAACACTTCAATTGTTTTGAATGCTTCAATTTGACATGAAATCAATAGTTAAGTATCATTCGCAGGTTCTGTAATCATCCGTTTTACAGAAACCATTTTGTGGTATGTGATCTCACGCTGATTTAACCTCTGGATTGATTAACAAAGGAACTTTTTCTGTTTTGTCTTTCATTTTTAACAACCAGTCGAACTCTTTCAACTGCAATCGTAGCAAGATATTTCTTCGCTCGATTTGTCGTTTGATGGCTTCAGGTATTGTTTTAATGATGCTTTTATCATCGGGTGGAAACCTGTTGATAGAAAGAAGCGAAGCGGAAAACCCAGTTAAAGAAAGTCAGGAAAATGAAGCTGACTCGGTTGAAGTCTACATCAGGCATTCAAGATCTCGAAAAGTTCAGCCGAATACTGCAACTGTGCAACTTGTTAAACTCCCTCCCAAATATTGTTATCAGCGAAATTGCTTTGTTCAAGGCGACCAGTTAACCAATGATCTCTGTATGCCTTTACTTGTTTAGGTTCGCAATTCAATAAATACTGCGTTCTAGCTGAATTCAATCCAGTTGCTGTATTGGTTCGTCAGGTTCGCTTTTCTTGTTAAATGTTCATGAAATTACGTACTTGAATGTTCCATGCGCGAAAACCTCTTGCGTCGACAATAACTAAGGAAGTTATAATCATGCGAAAACTTGTTAAAGGTATTCACCAATTCCAGAATGATGTTTTCACTTCCAAACAACAGTGATTTGAGGGTTTGGTGGATGGTCAAAATCCTCGAGCGTTATTTATAACCTGTTCCGATTCCCGTATTGATCCTAGCTTGCTAACCCAAACCGAACCGGGAGAGCTTTTTATCTTGCGGAACGCAGGCAACATTGTCCCCCCTTACGGAGCTGTTCATGGTGGCGAAGCGGCCACAATCGAGTTTGCAATAGCCGTTCTTGGGGTGAAGGAAATTATCATCTGTGGCCATTCACATTGTGGAGCGATGGGAGGATTGCTTAATCAATCGCAACTTACAAGACTTCCTGCGGTTCAGTCGTGGCTTTCGCATGCAGAATCAACGCATCGAATTATTGAAGAAAATTATTCACACGTTACCGATAATAGTGAACGTCTGATAGTTACAGTTGAAGAAAATGTGCTTGTTCAACTAGAGAACTTGCGAACACATCCAACAGTTGCAGCAGCGTTGGGCAGGAAGGAACTGAATCTTCATGGCTGGGTCTATAAGTTTGAATCGGGGCAAGTTTTTGGTTATCACTCGAAAGATCATCAATTTGAACTCATCGAAGGAATCGGCTTTTCAACTCCTTCTAATACCCGTGAATTGCCACCCATTTAGAAATTGATCGAATCATTTGCGAGTATTGAGTCTTTCTGTCTTTCCATCAGGTTGACTGGTTTGATTCAGCCGAGACGAAACGAACATACGATAAAAACAACAAAGAACAACCAGACAAACATGCAGAAAGAAAAATCATGATTCGTGAATTAAACAATAAGAAGGCGAGTAATATGGTGACCAGTCCGGGTGGAATGCTATCGGCACCGAAGCAGGATATTCTTGCATCGATGGTTGTCTTCCTCGTTGCATTACCACTTTGCATGGGAATTGCGATTGCATCAGGTGTGCCAGTAGCTGCAGGACTCATTACAGGAATTGTCGGCGGTCTTGTTGTTGGCTGGATAGCCGGCGCTCCACTTCAGGTAAGTGGTCCTGCAGCTGGCTTGACGGTGATTGTTTTTGATCTGGTGCAGAATCATGGATTGGAAGTTCTTGGTATTGCTGTGTTAATTTGTGGTGCATTGCAATTGATTGCGGGTTTGCTCCGATACGGTCGTTGGTTTCGGGCAGTCTCACCTGCGGTAATCCACGGCATGCTTGCTGGAATCGGCGTGTTGATTTTCTCAAGTCAGTTTCATGTCATGGTTGATGACGCGCCTAAAGGAAACGGCATTCAAAATCTTATGTCAATTCCTGAGGCAATTCAAAAAGGACTTCCCATGCCTGAATTGGGAACGGTTGAAGAACGGACTTCTCGTCGTGATCTTCTTCAACAATTCGGTGCACTACACGAGCAACAAGTACAACTTCGTGAAATGGCAGCCGAGCAAATCCCATTAATTCCCGAAAATTCTGGCCATGGTGGTGACGATGAAGCTCATCATCTTGAATTAATACTTCCAGATAAAACAGTACTTGAACCACTTTCAAAGCAGCAACAAATCTTGTCTGATCGTCTTATACTCCTTGTTGAAAAATTGGATTCAAAGGGAGTTTCTGAAACAGTTCGTAATCCTGCTCAATTAAGAGAAGCAACGAAAAAAACATTGGGACAAAGTCAAATTGCACTGAACGATTTGCAGCAAGGGCATACAGAAAAAATACGAAATTCCCAAGCGGATATTCAGCATAGTTTGGAAAAGGTGTTAGGTGAACTGAAAAATCACGACTGGGCAGCCAAAATTGGCTTTTTGACAATCTTTGTATTACTTCTTTGGAAAGCGTTTGTCCCCAAAGGACTTAAATTGATACCGGCGACAATAGTGGCTGTTGTGATTGCAACTTTCATCTCTGCAACCTTGAAACTACCGGTCCTTTATGTGGAAGTTCCAGATAACCTTTGGAGTGAAATCCATTTTCCATCCCTGTCGGTTCTTCAATCAATTCCAATAGGTGTTGCTATTCAAGCAGGTATTGTATTGGCAGTAGTAGCTAGTGCAGAAACATTACTCTGTGCTACAGCTGTTGATCAGATGCAATCCGATACTCGCACGAACTACGATAAGGAACTGGCTGCACAAGGGGTTGGAAACATCGTTTGTGGCTTGTTAGGGGCACTTCCTATGACGGGTGTGATCGTGCGTAGTTCTGCTAATGTGGAAGCGGGGGCAAAGACACGCCTTTCGACAATTCTTCATGGTTTTTGGCTTTTAATATTTGTGTCAGCTTTAGCTTTTATCCTCCGTATGATTCCGACAGCAGCCCTGGCAGCAATGCTTGTTTATATCGGATTTAAACTTGTTGATTTCAAGGCAGTTCGAGATTTGAATAAATACGGTTGGGGAGAAGTCGCTATCTATTTTGTGACGCTGGGAACCATTGTTTGTACAGATTTGCTGACAGGGGTACTCACCGGTATTGGGTTGTCAGCAATGAAACTTCTGCACGCATTCTCTCATTTGAATGTACAGCTTGACGTTGATAAAGAAAATCAAAAGGCTGTTTTGAAACTCAAGGGAGCAGCAACATTTATTCGGTTGCCCTTACTTGCTTCTGAACTGGAACGGGTTCCTCATAATGTTGAACTTCATGTTGATTTTGAGTATCTCAGCCATATTGATCATGCTTGTCTTGACCTGTTGATGAACTGGGAGAAACAACATGAATCGACAGGGGGAACCCTCGTGATTGATTGGGATACTCTGCATGCTAACTTCCACCGAAAAAACGGGAACGGAAATACGGTAACGAAAAACAACTGAAGCATCTAAATTTAGATATGGTCATCATGTTGCTATGGAATCCATTCACGGATTATTCTTTGGACTGGTATTAGTCGATGGAATGCGCAGTCTGATCAGGCAAAACAGTTCAGCAGTTGAAGGCAAGGTTCCCTATTGGTGCCAGGCTTTCGGAGCATTCTTTCTGTTTTGGATTCTTCCTTATTACAACCTGTTAAAAAGTCCGTTGCGATGGATTCGTGAATTTCCTTCATTCCCGGAATACTTTTATGGCCTCAATGCAGTGGGAGCATTTTTCCCCTCGCGCGGAATCATTGGCTGGATGGAAATTCTGTTCCTGACATGGTTAGTGATTTTAATCATCCAATTGTTGAAATGGAGAAGAACTCCTCCATTGTTTTTACCTCAAAATTCATTTGGCAGGACACAGTTAATTTCGCTTGTCTTTATCTAGATGTTTACATTCATTAGCTTTACATCAGAAATTGCAGAAACCTCACCGATGAATTTTATGATTCAATGGGGAATCACGATGAATGCTCTGTTCTGCACCTGGTTGATTTTTCGTACATCACCCGAACTCTCACCTGTTGGGAGACCAGTCGAAATTGTTACGCCTGAAAATATTTCAACGCGATCTTTGCGTCCAGTGATTATTTTTGGTCTCATACTGTCAGGAGTCATCATCATTGGGGGATGGAGTTTGAAACGTGCTTTGTTTGCAGACGAATTTGCAGGAGCATTTCCAGGAAATCATATCCGGTTTGGTTCCGAAAATACCAACCATTTGAAATGAGTGAGTCAGGAAAAATTATTATTCGTCCTGGATGGTTTCGGATAACTCGGACTCTTCTTCCTGGAATTTTTCTTCAAATACGCCGATGTTTCGGAATTTTTCATACCGATGATTCACAAGTTCTTCCTTGGAGAATCCCTTCAGTTTTTTCAGGTTGTCCATTAATGTCGCTCTCAGTTCTGCAGCCATCTGGCGATGATTTCGATGTGCAGCTCCGAGAGGTTCCTGAATAATTTCGTCAACGATTCCCATTTTAAGAAGATTTTGGCTAGTGAATTTAAGAGCTCTAGCTGCACGGTCTGCATGCTTCACATGTTTCCAGAGAATCCCTGCACAACCTTCAGGACTGATGACTGAGTAATACGCAAATTCAAGAACAGAAACGTGATTTCCAATTCCAATTCCCAGTGCTCCCCCTGAACCACCCTCACCAATAACGGTGCAGACAATAGGCGTTTCCAATTGCGACATTTCCCTTAAATTTAATGCAATATGATAAGCCTGGCCACGTTCTTCTGCGCCGACTCCAGGGTAAGCGCCCGGGGTATCAATCAGACAGACAATGGGAATTCCATATTTTTCCGCCATCCGCATTTTTGAGAGAGCTTTTTTATAACCTTCCGGGTGCGCACATCCATAGAAGCATTCATTCCGTTCCTGAAGATTTCTTCCTTTATGCTGGCCAATAAGCATGACTTTGTGTTCCCCAAGACGGGCAAAACCTGTCATGAGTGCACGGTCATCACCAAAAGACTTATCTCCATGAAGCTCCACAAATTCATCAAATACTAATTCAATATAATCCCGTAACTGAGGACGATCTGGATGACGAGCGACCTGGACAACTTCCCACGGATCAAGTTTGGAAAATACATCTTTTTTCATATGGGTAATTTCAACCCTCATGTTTCGGATGGATTCTTTAACTTGAGCTGATGTTGGTTTTTTTTCCAGCGCGTTCAACTTCTCTTCTAATTCATAGATCGGACGTTCAAACGGGAGTATGACAGATGGCTTTTTCATTGAAAACTTCTGATTAACGATTATATAAAACTGACTTTCAAGAGATAATACAGTTAAAAGAATAAGGGGCAAAAGTGAATTATGAAAACTTTGGCTTCATCTTACCAACACGATTCTTAACAAATTCTGCAATTTGTCCAGTATGATTACAAAACTTCCGGAAGATCATCCATATCTGGTAGGTTTTCTCCGCTATTTGGAGGTTGGTTCGGTGGAGGAATTAGTGGATTTGGCGTTACTGGCGGTGGTGTCAAAGGATTAGGGGTGACAGCTGGTGGCTGTACAGGTGCTTGCTGTCCCGGTTGAGCTGCAGGAGGGACTCCCGGCTGGGGATAAGGTTGTTGAGGGTATACCGGTTGAGCAGGATATTGTTGTGGGTACCCCGGCTGTGGATTCACTGGTTGCGGAGTCTGTGGATATTGCCCCGGAGGATAACCTTGTTGGGGATAACCCGGTTGTGGCTGACCCGGCATATAAGGTTGCGCAGGATAACCTGGTTGTGGATATCCCGGTTGAGGAGCAGGGTATTGTCCGGGTGGATAACCTTGTTGGGGATATCCAGGTTGTGGAGTGGGTGGATATTGCCCCGGTGGATAAGGGGTTACGGGTTGTACTGGCATTTGTTGCGGTGGGGGTGGAGCTGCTGGCTGTGAGGGAACAGATGCAATAGGAACCTCGACGGGTGCTGGATGTGTTTCCTTTTCGGTTTCACTTCCAGAAGATTTTTCCTCTCCATCTTCACGTTTAATAATCACGGGCATCGGCTGGCGTGCTTTGGATGGATCAAAATCAGACTTGATTCCCAATGCGGATTTCATTGCATCTGCACGGCTATCCAGTTTTGATACTCCATCAAGGCTGTTAAGTTGTGCAGCTTTAGCAGCTTCCATATCACGTTTGTAAAGTTCGCGAGGATCTTCCTTGAAAGGCTCAAGGTTACGAACAAGTGATGCAATTTCTCCCATCGTCTCTGGTCTGTCTGCAGGCTTCTTTTCGAGCAGTTTAAGAACAATTTCATCCATCTCTGTCGTAATGTTAGGGTCAGTTTCTGAAGGAGCAGGTGCCTTTTCAACCAGATGTTTTTTTAATAATTCTGAAGGGGTAACTCCTTTAAATGGGGGAGTACCAGTTAGAAGTTCGTAGAGCGTTATTCCTAAACTGTACATGTCTGTTTGAGGAGTCGGTTTCTTTTTAAGAATGGTTTCAGGGGCAATATAGGTTCTTGTTCCCTGGATCATTTTCATTCTACCGCCGAGGTATTTTCCTACACCTTTGGAGTATTTCGTCGTTAATGAAAAATCGATCAGTTTAACTTCAGAACTACCACTTACCAGAATATTATCTGGCTTGATATCACGATGGACCAGTCCTTCTTCATGAATG
>JAJRVU010000204.1 GCA_024277145.1 Planctomycetota bacterium | reverse complement strand
GTCCCGAATTCTTCTCGTTATTGGGAGGAATCGTTTCTTTAGGTGGTTCATTACGAGGCGAGGGTGATGTGACCGCCAGTGCAGAGTTTAATGTATATGCCAATCCCGAAGCAGCCCGCAACGTCTTCACGCGTCCTGCCACAAAAACATTGTTGCCATTAGAAGTTTCTCAAAAAGCAGTCCTCACATTTTCTTTGTTTGACAGATTGACGACACAACCATCATCTCCCCTAATGGATTTAATTCGCGAAATTATTCCTTTTGCATTACGGGCACATCATGAATTGTTAGGAATGGAAGGTGTTCCGTTACGTGAAGTGGCTGCCTTAGTTGCTATTACAGAACCACGCCTTGCTGAAACCGAACGCATGGCAATTGATGTCGAAACGACCGGCGAACTCACCCGCGGCATGACAGTCTTTGACCAACGGGGCACACCACAATGGCAAACTAACATCGATGTCATCACCGAAATAGATTCGCAAGGCGTGCTAGACTATTTCATTCGCATGTTGACTTCACGGTAAGGATTGCTTTACCAATTAACATTATAACAGCGAAAGGAAATCATCATGCCAACTGAATCAAATAATCGAAGTACGATATTGTTATTAACAGGAGGATTGCTGGGCTTGTTTCTCCTGCTTGCTATTGGAGGTTCAGTATTAGGTTTACGTTTCGTTGCATTAAAATCTGAAAGAGATAAAGCAATTGCTACCGCAAAGGAAGCAATTGCCCAAGGAAAAATTGCAGTTGTGGAAATGAAGAAGGCACATATTGCAAAACTTGAAGCTATCAAGTCTGCGGAAATAGCCAACAAAGAAAAAGAGAATGCTGTTGCCCAAGAGAAACTCGCGGTCAAAGCTAAGTTTCAAGCAGATGCTGCAAAAGAAGCTGCAATCAAGTATGCCAAAGTTGCTCAAATGGAAAAGTACAAAGCAGACGCTGCGACAGTTTTAGCAAAGAAGGAAAAACAAATAGCAATCGCCGAAAAGATTAAAGCAGATAAAGCAACAATGAATGCAATTGCAGAGAAGCAAAAAGCGGATGCTGCTACATTGTTAGCGAAGATGGAAAAGAAAAAAGCGGACGCAGCCACTATTATTGCAAATAAAGAAAAAGAAAAAGCAATCGCAGCAGAGAAAAGAGCTTTGATTGCAGAAAAACTGGCAGCGGAAGAACATGAGCGGGCAGAAGCGTATCGGCTTGAACTTGAAGCATTAAAGAAGAAGCTGGAAAAGAAATAAGGTTCTTTAGTATTCCATTATTCATGCAGACAAGGCTCTGTTCCGAAAGTTTAACCCAAAGCGGTAGAATTCTTCGTCGTTCACTTAAATGGTTTTCGTTTTTTGTGTTTCGGTGTCCAGAAGATGTCGCAATCTGGGAGTGCTACTTCTAAATCTTTGATGGCTGCGTAGGTGACAAGAGAATTGTGAATACGTAATAATTTCAGCTTTTTCAGTTCTTTCAAATGTAGCAGCCCTGCATTGGTCTCGCCTGTGTTGTTGAGCCAGAGAGTCTCTAAATTTGAAACTTTTTGAAGATGTTTCAATCCTACATTCGTGATATCTTCGCCTTGAAAACCGATACCTTTTAATTGCGTGAACCGATTTATTTCAATTAAACCAACATCAGTAACGTTGGTGTTCCTCAAAGATAAGTATTCTAATTTTGTGAATCCCTGAAGATAAACCATTTCATGATCAGTCACTTTTGCCCCTCTTAAGGTCACCGCTGTCACATCTTCAAATGGCAACAACCACGCATCACCAAGATTATCTCGTAACCACGGTTCCCAATCGGAAGGAAGCAAGTTCAATAATCGCCCTGGCTTTGTATCAACAGTACCTCCGATTTCTTTGAGGTGTTGAATGACATAATAGTTTTTCACAAATGGTGAAGCCACCGCAAACAACACCACAATGGTCATCAACAACACAGAATACCATATCCAGCGTTTGCGGCTGGCGGGGTGTTGCGTTGCGACAGAAACTTCGTTCACTTTAGTTGTTCCCTATTTCAGTAATCAACACTCCTGAAGCGATCATCATTCAATATGCAATCTAGCTCGTTCATTGCAATTCATCCGATGCTTCATTCATATTGTTTCCATCGGATGAAGCAGTGTGGCATCATTGTTTGTAGTTGTTGAACTTCTCTTCTACTTATATTTGCATTATTAATGGTCAGGATTTTTAATTCTGGCAATTCTTCGAGACGCTTCAGTCCTTGAAAGGTTACTGAGGTACTATCGAGATTCAAATGTTTTAGCTTTTTCAATTTCAAAATGTGGGAGAGATCATCATCAGACACGAAAGTGCTGCTCAGTATCAGTGTTTCCAAATCATTCAAACCTTTCAGATGAATGATTTCTTCTTCAGAACTATGTCCAGATATATTAAGATACCTGAGTTTTGTAAAATCCTTTAAGTAGTTTAGATTGAGCTGTGTGTCATTTGCGTTAATATTCGCGGTGAGGTTGAGGTATGTCAAATTTGTCAGCCCTTGAATGTGCTTTAATCCTTCATCATAAATATATGATCCAGCCAAATTCAGGCGTTTTAATTTTGTGAGGTCTTTGATTTGCACCTGATCGTCATCTTCGAAGCAATACCCATTGATAATCAGTGTTTCCAAGTCTGTCATTTTTTTGAAGTGAACAACATCCTCTGGAAGTAATTCAATATTAGTAAGATTGAGATATCTCAAGTTGGTCATTTTGTCTAAGTAAGCTAACACCTCATCAGATGGTTCTGTGTAGCTGAGATTCAAATACTCTAGATCGCCCAAGCGATTTGAATGATTCAGATAATCGAGATATATTAAATGTATCCCAGGTGTGAATTTATTTTGTAGATAAGATAATTGGTTATTGTCGGGCTGTGCATGCCCCATGTGACCAAAGATTTTCTCTGCCCATGTTTCCCGAATCACTTCACACTGAGGTAACGCAGCTTGAATTTGTTCGACACCTTCAATTGAAACATATATTCCCAATCGAAGTTTTTTCAGATTTTTCAATCCTTTAAGATGCTTCAACCCGGCATCGGTGACAGGGGTATTGTCAAGATTCAGTTTTTTTAATTGTGTTAAACTTCTGAGGTGTACCATTTCATTATCATCAAAATCAACTCCTTTCAAAGAAAGTTCTTCTGTCCATTTTAACAGCTTGAGAGCTGTAAGAGGCGCATAGACTTTCCAATAGCTGTCTTGCTCTTTTTTTGCTTTTGCAAAATCGACTATTTTCATTTTTTGAAATTCAGGTGACCATTGATTTCCAATCGCATTCTGTAACCAACTTTGCCTACTTATAGCACAATGGGGCAATGCTGATTTTAACTTCTCAACTCCTGCTGATGTGACTTGCGTCCCAAGTCCTAGAAATTCTAATTTCGTTAAGCCAGATAAATATGGCAGCCCTCCATCAGTGACGATAGTGTTTTCAAGGCTGAGATTGTACAGGTTGACTAATCCCTTGAGATGTACCATTCCTGCATCGGTTATTTTAGTCTCTTCCAAATCAAGATCTGTGAACTTCGATAACCCAGCCAAGTGTGCTAATCCCGCATCTGTAACAACAGTCCCCGTAAGGTCTAAACAACTTAATTTGTTAAACTCTTTAAGGTGTATCAACCCCGCATCGGTTACTTTGGTGTTTTCAAGACCAAGACACCCAAGTTGTGATAACCCCTTAATGTGAACCAGTCCAGCATCTGAAATAGGAGTCTTTTCCAGAGTCAATATTTCTAATTGATGCAGCCCTTTCAAATGACGTAATCCGGCATCTGAAATGTTCGTCCCATCTAAATAGAGAACTCTTAAATGGGTCAAACCAACCAGATAAGACAATTCCTTATCAGTCACTTTTGGATTCAATACAGCTATTTTGTTATTATGAAAAAAATTGTACCTATTGGAAGATTTGTCGATCAATCGTAAATCAACCCAAGTAATATTTTGCAACGCAGCATAATATTTATCGCCAAGTTTTACAGCTAACCACTTCTGCCAATCGGTGGAAAGCCTATTCAGTAACCAACCGGGTTCTGTATGAACAGGAACCCATGCGGGATCAATAGATCCATATCTGTCAACGTCACCCAGCGAATTTAAATGTTGAATCGTGCGATAGTTCATCACAAATGGCATCACCATTGCCAGCAATACCAGTGGAATCATCAACAACACCCCGTACCATATCCAGCGTTTGCGGCTGGCGGGGTGTTGTTGTTCTGTGGTGGTGGTTTCATTCATATTGAAATCACTTTTTTACTATTCCTGCTTCGCAAAGCGATGAATTCCTCTGCCGTTGGCAGATTCGATCATGAAGAAGAGTTCACCCTGGGCATCTTCGCCGAAGGACATGATGGGGAACTTTGGACTGGGGATTGATTTGTTCCAAATCACTTTTTTGTTGGCTTCGTCATATTTGAGTGCCCAGATTTTTCCTGTCACATAATCGGCATACACGTACGCCCCGACAAGTTCAGGAAATTGCTTGCCACGATAGACGTAACCACCAGTGATCGATTTGCCCACTTCGTGATCGTATTCCCATATGGGATCAATTAGCTTTGTGGTCTCTGTGGCTTGTTTTGCTCCGAAGGGATGTGCTGATTCACGCAGGTTCCAGCCGTAGTTTCCACCTTTGGTGACGATGTCGATTTC
>JAJRVU010000203.1 GCA_024277145.1 Planctomycetota bacterium | reverse complement strand
TTCTTTGATATGCCCTTTGTAAATGAAGGCAAGTCCGGTTTGCGACAGGTTTCTTGACCAAGCTTGAACATTAGTGGCTTCAGCACTTTCTCCTGCAACGCTATCACTACTCGGAATATAAATTGTAATCCGAGAACGAAACGGCTTTCTTGAAGATTTCCGTTTCTGCGTACAATGTCCGTCTAATCGATCGGACCAACGATCGAGCATGGAAATCACTTCCAAGGACTCTTTTTCAAGAGAATCCATTTTTACATTTAAATGAGACAAAGAATCACCTTTCGATGAAAAGCAGGGTTTACTACTGTTTCATAGCTTGAAAACAGCTTGAATTCTAAGAAATAACGAATCCAGTTGCGAAATGGAAACGTTCTGCAAATTGGAATTCAGGGAATATCGGTTAATCCGGTTATTCCATTTGTAGTTTCGATCAGTGAGCTTGAAAGAATGAACTTGAGAATTGCAGGTACTTGAGGGAACGCGCTTGAGGGATGTGGGAATGGGAAGCTAACTTGAAAATAAGGATAAAGAAATAGTCTAAATATTAAACATGTTGTTTATTCATCTAGTGGCATTAAACCTTGGAATATTATCGCTTCTTTAAAAATATTTATCCTTTTTTCTTGTTCTTCAATTGTTAAAATACCGTCACCTATGTTCCATTTATTAAAATCACTACGATTGAAATAAATACAGTGTTTATTACCCATAGTTCCATTTTCGAATTTTATTTCGATCATTTTATAGCCTTCACGATATTCAGCAGTGAATCGTCCTGTGAATTGGACAATTATGCCTGATTCAGTTTTTACGCCTTGCTTGTTAATCCATTCAAAGTTCATACTTTCACAGAGCCTGTTCGCATATTTTAATCATTGGAGATCTTCCAATTCTTTATTTATTTCGTTCAAATACGAATTACTCTTCTGTTCAAATTGCTGAAGGATGGAAGCACTTAAAATTCGAGCATCTATATAGACGGCAGATAGATACACGAGATACAAAAATCCTATAATGAAAATTGGACTTCTAAGCCATCCAGCGAATAATCCCTGATCCCTTCGGCATTGAGGACAAACGACAGCTTTATCATGAATTTCTTCGATGCAATACAGACATGTTTTCATAGCTAATTACTCCTCTGTTTTTTCTCGCCATTAATAATATTAACAGGTTTATCCTGTCATAATTTATAGCACAAATCCAGTGAAGTGAGTTAATCAGCAGTAAGATAAAGGTAAAACAACCTGTCAATTATTTAGCGATTATGATTCTTCAACTTGCTCGTCAAGTAACGCTCGCATTTGGGGATAAAGTTCCCTGTACCAGTCCGGTTCTAATTCTTTCGGCCAATAAGGGCCAAGCGGACCGTTTTCTGATGAATCTATTCCATCTTCATTTGATAAATTGAGAGCGACCAGTTTTTGAAAATCTGCGATGGCAGCGGTAACGTTGATGGAGCCATCGGGTTTGATGACGTTACTGGCAGCGTTCGCAGCTTCATAAGCATAAGCGTAGGCAGCGGTGTGGCTGGATGCACTCGCAGAAGCAGTCGCAAAATAGGCTGTGGAATCCGTCGTGTGGTAGACGATGCCTTTAGCGATTGTCAAATCTTCAGAACTGACATTTTCACCGTTGACCCAGCGTTGGGAAAGCGTGATTGCTTTGTGAATCAAGCGTGTCTGTTTTTGAAGATTTTCAATTTCAGCATTCTTCTGAAACAGAGGCTGTACTCGACGGGCATTGCGAACAGCATAAGCCACAACTGCCCGTGTTGACAATTTCTCAAGCTCTTTTTTTGAAGGTAAGTCTGGGTAATCAGTCAATAAATTAGTACCTGTTCATTAAAATATGATCGTTCCATTTTCAACGTAGCAGGTTTCTTTGCAAGCATCCATTAAATTGATTATTTTTTGTGCACCTGAAAGTCAGGAAAAGACTCAACATCACGTGCCGTTGCGTGGGCCGGGGTCAGTCAATCCCTGATACAACATGATTAACGCGCCGACTAAAGAGAGTACGCAAGCAACTGCGAAAATAGAAAACCGTCCCGAAACGCCGGGCAGTTCCACCAGGTACCGTCCCAAAAACGGAGCAATCAAACCACGTATTCCGGTTAAGGCAACATGAACCGTGGTATAAAGAGAGACCCGATCTTTCGTTGCAAAATAAAGAGAACCAGTCAGCCAGTTGATGTTCCCTCCTCCGGTTGCAAGGGCGTGCAAGGTAGCTCCGACAAGAAAAGGCCAGACTTTCATACTGAACCCGCCATACGCATGAAAACCATACGCAACGCATTGAATGGTATTAAAAATAAATCGGCCAATCATCGGGTTGACGCGATCAAGGTATCGACCCCAGACAGGAGAGGAAAGGACCATTAAAATGGAAGGAACCAGCGCAACAATAAATCCGACTGTCAGTGTAATAATGGTATCTCGATGAAGCCCGAGCGTGTTTGAAAAGAAACGGTAACTGGCAGAAGGGATCAGGTTCATTACTCCCTGTGGCCTCAGAACGTCTTCGGTCAGGACTTCTGAAACATAAACCCAGGCCAGATGATTGGCGAAACCAGCCACTGCAAATCCAACCTGAAAAAGAACAAAAGGTTTATCACTGAGAAATGTTTTGATACCCTGAATGAATGCAGCAAAAGGATGATCGGAATGCCCGCCCGCCCGGATATTGTCAGCCCCGTGATTCGGAATTCGCCTGTAACATAAAGCAGAAACAAAAAAGAGAATACCGGTTAACCAGTAAAGTCCCCAATAATATTGTGGGAACAGACCAAACCACCAGTAGCCAATGATTGTGATTATCAAACCGGAAAGTCCTGCAATCGCCTTCAACCAACCAACTGCTGCACCACGATGTGTATCCGGGTAATTGACCCGATACATATTCATCTCTCCCACTCGTGGAAAAACACGAATGGTTAATGCAATGGCCATCACCGTGGTGAAAAGGAAAGCTCCCTTATAGGGAATCGCAGTTGCAAAAAGGAGGCAAGCGACAACCAGATTGGGAAAGACAACCATCGATCGCATCGAAATTTTTCGAGACAACAAGGGAACCAACGGGCTGAGCAAACTGCTTCCTCCCATCGCCATCCCAATGACTGACAAATGCTGGCTGGTGCCACCCAAAATAGTTTTAATAACAACCTGAGATAATAACAGGAAAGAGAAAAACGCGCCCGTTCCAACGTTGTAAAGGGATTCGAGATAAAGGGTTGGCCGATATCTTAAGGGAACTCTTTTTTTCACGAATGATAAATTCACAAACTTCTCGCCGAAACCGGAAGACCAATGTTTTTTTCGGTGATGCTTTGAGCTTTGCTCAGTTGTTGTTTTCGAGTTGTTCACGAACGTTTTTGTTTTCTTGTAGGCCGAGATGTTAATGTTGGTCTTAAATTAGGCACAATCGATTCAGGACTCTAACAACTCAATGATGTAGGGTCTGCTGTGTGCAGACCAGACATGTTATAAGTCAGCTTTATTTATGGTCTGCACAGCAGACCCTACTAGTCCAACTACCGGCAAATGTCACTTCGCTCGTATTGACCTGCACGCCAACGAGCGTGCCATTTGAAAATTGACACCGGACATTTAAAGCTCGCAAGAGCACTACGCTTAAAAGATATTTGCCTTAATCAATTCTTTTCGATGCATCATGTCAGGCTACAGCCTGACCTACGGCTTTTTTATTAATTCACAGATTCTCTATTCGTTACGTAGTTTTTTTCCGATGTCTTTAATCACATCGACGCATGCTTCGCGGGCTTCTTTGAATCCTTGAACTGTGATGTTGCCCCCTTTGACATAATTCAAAATAATGTCTTCTGCTTTCATCAGTTCTGCACAGGCGCCGGGAATTTCGGAAGCAATTTCAACAGGGATATTGGTCACGCCATTGAGGTCGCCATGAAGCAAGTCGCCCTGATAAACAGGAAGCCCGCCGACTGTTACGGGAGTTCCAACTGAAACGATGTGGCAATAACCGTGGGCACAAGTTGTTCCGTTGGTAAAAGTAGGAAAGCCAATGGCTTCAACCTGATCCAGATCGCGTCCCGTGCCTGACGTGATTAATCCTTTTGCTCCGAAAGACTTGTATGTGGTGCACATCACTTCTCCGAAAGTGGCTGCAGCAGTTGGCTCATCCGTATCCTGAAAAACGATGATCGGTGGTCCGGGAAGTTGATCAAACAGATCAAGCTGCATATCCAGACTGCCATAGACATCTTTACTGTTTGGTGGAGACATGCTTCGGAAAGTGGAGGTGAGAGCAAAACCGACCATGGGAGGAAATTTTGGAAAACAGGACATAATAGAATGGTCCATATATCCTGTATTCTGAGGACGGATATTGAAAAGCTCTATCACATTACAGACTGTAGGCGTATCATACTTTGCTAATTCAACTAATGTTTCGTTACTGATGGTCGTCATCTGAAAATCACTTTCCATTACAATTGATTCATAAAAAATGTACCAGCACGGTTAGAGCTTTAGAGGGTATAGGAATTGGAAAACTGGTTCAATCAACATTCTGAACTATTCCAGAATCCCTGAATTGAGAGTAATATGCTGTTTTTTCGATCTTTAAATGTTAAGTGTCAATTTGCAATAGATTAAAGGCAATTCCATGAATTCCAAATCTGGTCAATCCTCACATTCCCGGCGGGATATATCGTTTCAAACATTGGATGAGGTCCTTTCTGATCTGGAGACTGTCTCAAGCGATGATTATGCAGTTATCGGCGGTTTAACGAAGGGTCAGATCTTCAGACATCTCGCTGACAGTTTCCGGAGTTCCATTGATGGGTTTCCTTCCGATTTGAAGCCACCGTGGATTGCCCGGAAGATTATTGGACCTTTGATGAAAAACAGGATCATTCACAACAAAATGAAGCCCGGTTTTCAACTTCCCAAATCTGCGAAAAACTACCATCCTGATCGAGAAGACTTCCCGGCAGAAGAGTCCTTGCAGGAATTAAAATCCCAGATTAAAAGGTTCCAGAATGAGCCCGGGTCTGCAAAGCATCCATTTTTTGGAAAGCTGACTCCAGAAGAGTGGACATTACTGCACCTCAGGCATGCGGAACTGCACCTCAGCTTCCTGGTTCAAACTGACCAATCCTGAAATGACTCTAAATAGAGAGAAAATCAAAGATAGGTAAAATGGTCAAACTTACACTGCTTTTTAAGAGAGAACGGTAATACTCCTGAATTTTTGAAAAAAAATGAAAATATTGAAAACTGCTCTCTCATTTACCGGTAGTTTTTCTGTAATGTAGAGTCTCAGGGAGCCAAAGCCAGAGAGATTTCTCAAAAGAGATATCTCTCCTTCATTCTGAACAAACAGACATCGATAATTTGTTCAGTTAAATCTGACGGCATTCTGCTCCCTGAACCGCCTAAAAAGGCTTGAAGCTGGAATGCTTTCACCAAGCCTGAGAACAAATATGAGTTCCAATCGTAATCCTTCCGGGATTATGAGAATCGGTGCGAGATTCAGCCTGTCTGGATTTCATTAAGTTTTTGAAAATCGGCATGGAAGTCAATATTGGGACGGAGCATCCCCTGAAGGATTAGAAGAAGGACAGTGACTGAGCTAAATATATGTTGAGCTCTGTTTGTCCTGCCTGAAGTTGAGATGTGATTAAATAATTTATTTCGGTCTTGATCCCTTTTATTTATTTCGGTCTTGATCCCTTTTATAGTGGACGTCTGAGGTTTTAACGGGTTGGTAACAATCTGACATTCCGTAGGCAGGACCAGAACCCTCATGAGTGAAAACTCATCGAAAATAACGATAGAAATATTGGAGAAGTATTCGGATGAACCAGGCAATTCAAGAAGTTCCTCGCCTAATTCCTACTGCAGATTTACCCCCTTACACTTATGTGCCGGGAACAACGACACCACATCCTATCCGTGATCCCAAGGGTCATAGTTATGGCAGAAAAGGTCGTGGCGGAAAAGGTATGGATGCCAAAGCATGGGCAGATACAAGAAATTATCTTCTTGCAGTCGACTTTTTTAATCATGGTTTCTACTGGGAAGCACATGAAGAATGGGAACGGCTTTGGCGCGGTTCAGGTGCTGACACCACCATTGGTCGATTCCTGAAAGGTCTAATCAAACTTTCTGCAGCAGGAGTTAAAGTTCGCGAGCATAGTATTCATGGTGTTCGTCGTCACGCTGCTTCCGCAGGGGAAGTTTTTGCAGATGTTGCTGCGGAATCGGGTGAAGAAGTTTACTGTGGCTTGAGATTTACAATGCTCCAATTTGCAGCAGATCGTGCAGCCCAGTTGACTTATAAAACAGAGTATCCTGAAGGTGAAGCAGAACGAGTCTTTCCGTTCCTTCTCCAACCGGAACCGATGCCTTTCTAGAAAGATGCATCAGGGTTGATAAACCCAAGACTTAAACAAGGAATCCTTCATTATTTTTAATGAGGGATTTTTTTTGGCCTCAACTTCAATGAATCCTGCCTGATTAATGTTGTTATGCAGTGTCCACCGGACTTTGTCTGACCCATCTCCTGATCTGGCAATTCCGGAAAAGTCAAAGACTTCTTCGTAATAAATTAATATTTTTATGCGTGAGAGGCTCACATTAAAATTGGATAATATTTAATCCATTCAATCATTAAATTTTAAACCAGATTTTCTTTCCAGTCTACCTGTTTTAACATCACTTAGTTAAGTTCGGTAGTTCTCACAAGATCTACTGAAATAATGAATCAATCCACCCCTCTTAAAATGTGTCATTTCCGCATGATATTCCATCCGATGTAGATTGTGAGGTCTCTCGTCTTTCTGCGCTTTTTACGAGGGTATCATTTTTTATTGTTAAAAACTTTATCTATTGAGATGGAACCCGAGTGGGTCTGGAAGTTTCTTATTTAGCCTTCCACAAAGTCTATTCTTATCTGTTGATTGCAAATTTAATGGGAAATTGTATTTGTTATTAGACAGTTAAGATTTGGTTGGCGGGATGGACTCCACAAACAAATTTGTTAAAGAGAAAAATCAGGAGCAATTAATGCGTAAATTATCTTTAAGTAATTCACTTGCCAAAGCAAGTGCATACGGATTACTGATCGGTGGGATCAGTTTAATCATGTCTGCATCTGCTTTGGCAGCAGATGGAAATATAGCTTATACTAGCTGTACCAGTTGCAATTCGGGTACCGATACAAACTGTAACGAATGTGATGGTATCTTTACTGAAGCTGCCAAAAAATTAAATGTACAATACGAACAGGTATTAGCTAATTGCTGTGCTCCCGAAAATTGTACAACGGGATGTTCTTCCACAAGTTGTGGAACCTGTGGAACAGGAACTTGTGGATCAGGGTGCGATTGGTGTAATCTTGGTGAAGCATGGTCATTAAATGATCAGATTTTCGGTGAAGAATCCTCTATCAAAATTGGTGGTTGGGCTCAGTTAGGCTACCACAGTAATGGAAATACCCTGTTTAACAATCAACCAAACAAAGTAAATCTGCAACAGACCTGGCTCTACATCGAAAAAATTGCTGACGGTAGCAACGGTTGGGACTGGGGTTTCCGGGCTGATATCATGTACGGTATTGATGGTACGGATACACAGGCATTCGGTAACAATCCTGGTGAATGGGATTTCCAGAATGGTTTTGATAACGGTATCTACAGCTGGGCACTTCCTCAGGCATACGTCGAAGTTGCTAACGGAAACCTTTCTGTTAAAGTTGGTCACTTTTTCACACTTGCGGGATATGAAGTCGTCGGTGCACCCGGTAACTTCTTCTACAGTCATGCATACACCATGTATAACAGTGAACCATTTACTCACACTGGTGCAATTGCAACTTATACCGTGAATGATGATGTTGAATTGTACGGGGGTTGGACAGCTGGTTGGGATACAGGATTTGATCAGAATAATGGCGGATCTAACTTCCTCGGTGGTGCAAGTGTTTCTGTAACTGACAATTCCAGGTTAACCTACATCACCACATTTGGTGATCTTGGTGCAAGAGGTGACGGATACTCGCATAGCCTTGTATGGGATATCAACGTGACAGAAAAACTGAACTACGTTATTCAGACTGACCTGGTTGAAACCAATGCTGGTTCAGATCACCAGGGTGGATTAAACCAGTACTTGCTCTATGCTTATAATGATTGCCTCGGCTTTGGTACTCGTATGGAATGGTGGAGTAACGCTGGAAATTCTCAATACGCTTCAACATGGGGTGTCAACTACAAGCCATTGGCTAATCTGACACTTCGACCTGAATGGCGATATGACTGGAATCCTGGAACCGGTACTGAATTCGGTACATGGGCAATGGATGCAATCCTGACATTCTAGTCTCTATAGTTCCTGAATAAGCCTCATTTTCAGGAATACAATTCGAACGATTTAAGACCGTCAACATTTTATGATGTTGGCGGTTTTTTTACGCCTATGGCTCGTTTCAGGTACCAGCCTGAAATATTGGCAACCTTGCTTTAATCAATGCACATTCAACTCGATATGCAGTTATTCGTAGATATTCAACACTGGGTAACAAATTTTAACCTGTTGTGAATTATCAAGTTACGAATAGACCCCTCATCCTCGAATTTCTACCGGGCACGCTTATTGCATTGTGTTCATATCGCCCATATTTTTTCCGTGCTACATCGCTGGATGATATTGGAAAAAACTGAAAGTCACCCCTTCCAAGAGGCCTTTCTGAATAACGGGTTTATCGGCTGAACATTTTGTCGTGTCAAATCTTTCACCAGTATCTCAATACAGAGACGGTTGTGAAAAATGATGTTACCCATTCTCCCTGTTGTAGAGAATTAAATGAATCAACTTTGAATTGTACGAGGAAGAGAAATGAATTTATCAACAAGAGCGCTCGTGTTGTATGTGGCTTGCGCTGCACTATTTTTTAGTTTATCAATATCGACTGTCAGTTATGCAGCGGACGAAAAAACTGCTGATACAACAACGGAAGAAGTTAGTAAAGAAGAAACTCCTGCAGAAGAAAAAAAGGAAGCAGAAGAAGTTCCTTCCCCCGGTTTATCTTATTACGCAATAGATAACATGTTCCTCTTTCTCTGTGCTGTTCTGGTTTTCTTCATGCAGGCTGGTTTTTCATTGGTGGAAGCCGGTTTTAATGCATCCAAAAATGCGGTCAATATCCTCTTTAAAAATGTGATGGATATCTGTATTGGTGTCCTTCTTTTCTGGTTAGTTGGATATGGGTTAATGTATCCCGGTGAAAGTTGGATCGTAGGAAAATATATAGGGTTTGCAGGATTTGAAATTTCTGAAACGATATCAGAAGTAGGACCTGCACTATTACATCCACAAGTGGATTGGCTTTTCCAGGCTGTCTTCGCTGCAACCGCTGCAACAATTGTTTCCGGTGCTGTTGCAGGTCGAATGAAATTTACTTCTTATCTTGTTTATAGTGCTATCCTGACT
>JAJRVU010000202.1 GCA_024277145.1 Planctomycetota bacterium | reverse complement strand
ATCGGGAATAAGAGCCAGTAGTTTAAGCAGAATTTCTTCCACCCGATTTGCATCGCGTACTGCATTGAGACTTATTGTTCCGTTGACTACCACCATTGCAGCTAACGGGTTAGAATTTTCATCAAAATTATCAGGAAAGACATAGTGAAGATAAAAACAACCAGATTTTCCCAAAAGCAATTTCGATAAATCTGGAAGATCCTTCAAAGTTGATTTTGTAGATTCAGAGCTTCTCGCAATGACTTTCTCAGTCAATTGAGTCATCAGGGTATTGATTTTCGCTTTGAATTCCTGAATTTCCGGGTCAGCGATAAAGCCATCTACTCCGGGTGCTCCCACTTTTCCAAGCACACTTGGCGACCATTCATAATAGACAAGTGATTTTTGGGGCGCGCAATTCAAATAGGCAGCGTCTCGTTCTCCCGGAGGAGTCCCCATTAATCCTCCACCTGACAGGAGCATAATTAACTGGAGCGGTACCAAGCTTGCAATTCCCAAAGACGATGACATCAATTACTCCTTCATATGATTTCAGATGTGTGGACAGGTCCGTTAAAAAGCGATACTAACGAATCAATACCGTTTCATCCATATTATTATCCTCATTTTAAGAAATTCTTAACTCAATATATGGGAATGCTTTAGAGTTTTTTTCTTATTCATTGACAGAATGGCAACTCTCAGGAACTTTTCAGGGAAACAAGTCGTCTAAAACAGTGTCAGCATGATGAATTTAAATAAAGCAAAAGGGGAAAGAACGGGGCAATCCGTGCATCTTGAGCGAAATAAGCGGATCACGCCCTGTTCATTACAGACTGGATTCACGGTGATTCCTGGCCGATGGATATTCCCTGATATTGGTGAATTCGATATAATACATGTGCGGTAATGGAATTGGCTGAATTAGAAATTTGTAAAAAGCGTCTTGTTCTAATATGCGAACTCTTGAGATTTTTTAGGTCCTGTTCAAAATGTCAACAACACCTCCAGATGAATTGATCTCTGCATTTTATGACAGGGAACTTACGCCTGAAGAAAAAAAAATTGTTGAAGATTACCTGAAGCAATCACCAGAAGCTGATCACGAATTAAAAGAGATCGGCCTGATTTCCAAACTGATCCAGGACCTTCCCCCGGAATCTGAAAATGCACCGGAAGAATTTCGGTCTGCAGTCTTGAAAAAAATCGAACGGGAATCGCTTCTTTCAGAAGTGAATGTTCCGCATCAGAGATTGAAAAAGTTGTTCCCATACCTTGCTGGATTAACAACCGTTGCATGCCTTTTCCTGATGATTCAGTTTTTCTCCCCTCCGGCAGCCGAGTTCGATTTTGCCTCTTATGAGACAGCTGTTGCTGATTCAGAGGAGAAAAAGGCGAATGCGGAAGAAATCATAATTGCATCTAATGAAGGAGTTGTTCTAGAGGAATCTTTAGAATCAGATAAGGTTAATTCATCCTTGGGTCTTGCACTAATATCGAATTCCGCAAGCTTTGCAGGAAAATCGAACAGTTTGACTGATAAAATTGCTTCCGAGGAAGAGACTCATTATTTTTTCGATAATAGATTCAGGGGAAATTTGGACGGGACGAATTCGGGCAAGAATAATGTGGATAAAAACAGTCCCGTATTAACAGCCAGTCTGGATGGAAGCAAATTGAATGTGATCAGGTTGACCGTTAGCAATCGGGAAGAGTCTTTAAAAAAACTTGAGAGTTATCTGGCAAAGCAGAAGATTCCCCGAAATTCATTTTTATCAGAGCCAGAAGAAAAGAGACTGAAAAAACAAAACAGGAATGAATTGAGCGCAGTTTATGTAGAAGCGAGTGAATCACAAATCACCTCTGCTATTAAAGAGCTACAAACAACCCCAAATATTTTCAGTTGTGTATTAGAGCCGAATACTCCTTCTCGTCAACTGGAACCACGATTCTACGCCTATATTAAACCAGCTGAGTCTCCAGCTGATGACAATTTTGATATTAACAGTAAACGTTTTGCCAAAATCTCCGAAAACAAACTGGAATCTGCCCCTGAATCTGGAAAGGCTGAAGCACCCGCTGCCCCTTCATCCGAAAAGGAATCGCCTGCATTGGTGAAGAAAGATTTTTCTGGTAGAAAACTGGTCAAATCAAAGCCACTGCCGAAAAAAACTTTACCTGCAAAACCACTTCCAGTTACAAGCAGTATCGAAAAATCAAAAAAATCAAACGAAATAGCAGAATCTGAATCAGATAATAAAGAGAAATCAAAATCGTTTGGTTTCAAATTGAACCGTAAGAAATCTCAAAAGAAGAATTTTACGGAGCAACAAGAACTCCAGACTCAGCAGATGCGTGTTTCACTACCACGAGATTTCCTGACTGAAAACATAGGTAAAGAAAAGATTGCGGAGAATAATCAATCTGGAGAAAAAAGTGCCGGAGGAAAAGGTGGCGGGGGAAAAATTGCTGAAAACAAAAGCAGGAATTCTGGCCGCAAACAAAAAAGCCGAGTCGTCCCAAAAGGAATTCTCACCAAGAAAAAGGAATCCAAAGACGAGTCCGCTCCTGGAAAAAACAAACCAAAAAAAGCTGATTCTGAAGAGACTACAAAGCTATTCAAAAAATCAACTTCCAAAAAACCCGCGGAAAAAGCCTTCTCTGATTCTGACACCCATCCTGAATCAAAAAGCGAAGGTATTATTAAAGGTAAAAGAAAGTCTGTCAGCAATCGGACTCGGAATATCAGGACGGTTTTTATTATTATTGAATCGAAGCCGAATCCCGTATTGCGAAAAGCGCATGCAGCGCCCAAAATAAAAAGCAAAAAAGTTCCGCCCGGGACAAAAAAGAAATAAGATTCTTTTCATCCCCATGAATTCTGAATTTGATTGATACCTGAATGAGCCAGCAACAATATCGCACTGCCCCTGTATCATCATCTCAAATGCCCACGGGCATCCCTTATATTATTGGGAACGAAGCCTCTGAACGATTCAGTTTTTACGGAATGAAAGCAATCCTTCTTCTTTTTATGACAGATTACATTCGTAATTCAGCGGGTGATCTTGATGTAATGAAAAAAGAAGATGCGCAGGTGATTGTCCATTTATTTGTTTCATTCGTCTACTTTACACCTCTTCTCGGGGCTCTCCTGTCTGATTGGCTTCTCGGAAAATATCGGACAATCCTGATTCTTTCGATTGTGTATTGCCTCGGGCATCTTTCATTGGCAATTAATTCCACCGAATCAGGTCTTTATATCGGGCTCTTTCTGATTGGAGTGGGAGCAGGGGGGATCAAACCCTGTGTCTCTGCCCATGTTGGGGATCAATTTGGAAATAAAAACAAGCATTTACTTTCAAAAGTCTTTTCCTGGTTCTATTTTTCGATCAATGTCGGCGCAATGGTTTCGATGTTTCTCATTCCGATATTAATTGAAAAGTTCGGGCCTCATGTTGCGTTTGGTATTCCTGGAATTCTAATGTTGATTGCAACATTTTTTTTCTGGTTGGGAAGAAAAGAATTCATTCATGTTCCGCCGAGAGGGCATCAGGTTTTCAAGGATTTAATTAGCGAGGAAGGACGCAATGCAATTTTCAAATTAATTCCTCTTTATCTGTTCGTGATGGTTTTCTGGGCACTGTTTGATCAAAGTGCAACAACCTGGCTTTCACAGGCAAAGGGTATGGATTTGCATTGGTTGGGTTATGAATGGCAAAAAGAACAGATGCAATTAATTAACCCATTGTGCATCCTGATTTTTGCACCACTTTTTGCCTATGTCGTTTACCCTTTCATCAATAAATATTTCCCCCTGACTCCCATGCGAAAAATTGGCATAGGCCTTTTTGTCACATCGTTTTCTTTTGTCATTTGCGCTTTTATTCAAAAGTGGATTGATGCAGGCGAGACCCCCAGTATTCAATGGCAGGTTCTCGCTTATATAATCCTGACATCTGCAGAAATCATGGTATCCATTACATGCCTGGAATTTTCTTACACACAGGCTCCCCATTCCATTAAATCGATCATTATGTCAATCTATTTACTCTCCGTTACATTCGGCAACCTTCTTACTTCTTATGTCATTCGCCTAACGAGCCAACCACAATTTAAAAAACTGCTTCAAGGGGAAAATTATTTCTGGTTCTTTGCAGGGCTCATGTTAATAACGTCTCTTCTTTTTATGGTTTATGCCCGCTTTTACAAGGAGCAAACTTATATCCAAAAGGAAGCAGATTAAAGACTTTGTACCGACCTACCATCTTTCACAACTTGATTGCATATTCCTTTTGATTGCAGTACCTTTTCCATTATAGAAGTATTATTCTGTTTATTTATTTGCGTATACGTTTAAGCATTGACCGACAGGAAAACCAAACTATCATTTCCAAGTATGTCTGTAATAACGATGAAATTAATTTTTGTAATTGAACCATAGAGGAGAAACGGATGAATTTACCCCGCAAATTTGTATGGATGGTTTGCTTGACTGCAGCTGTTTACATGACTGGCTGTAATAATGAACCTGCTGGCGAAACAAAGAAGGTTGAACAAGCTTCTGAAGACAAACATGATCATGAAGGTCATGACCACGACGAACACGAACATGGTCCTCATGATGGACACGTGATTGAATTAGGCGATGAAGAGTATCATGCAGAACTTGCTTATGATGGAAAAAGCAAAAAAGTAACTATTTATGTGTATGGTCCTGAACTAAAAAAATCCGTTGCGATTGATCAGAAAGAAATCGTTGCAGACCTTAAAGTCGAAGAAAAACCGGTCAGTTTAAAACTGAAAGCTGTTCCCAAGGAAGGTGATGCCGAAGGAAAATCGTCTCGATTCGAAGCCACTCTGACAGGAGAAGCTGCAGAACATGCACATGATGCAGAAGAGATTGAAGGTACCATCAAATTGAAAATCAATGGCACTGATTTTGAAGGAGCTATTGAACATGATCACGACCACGATCACGGCGATCATGACCACCACGACGACGATCATGATGATAAAGATCATGACCATAAAGATGGTGATGAAGATGACCACAAAGACGACAAGAAAGAATAGAATGAATTAAATCTAGTTATTCAAACTCGTTCATTCTGATAAAAATAAAGCTGCTTCCTGAATACGTTTCGGGAAGCAGCTTTTTTGTTTGCAAATCTGTTACAGCAGACCTATCTTCGATGTTACAATACGGGTTCCAACACGGAGGGTGGCCCAGTCCATCTTAGATGGCTGGGTCGCGAATAGCGACAAGAAGATTTTCCATATGCAATCAGTTTTTTCTTCGCATACCATAAAGAAAAAGACAGACATAAAAAACAGATGATGAACTCAACGTTTGACAATAATTGAACGATGAAGGTAAGGCTTCTTGTGCCTTCGGCACCCAACCAAACAAGTTGGTCGGGCCACCCTTTAGAATGTCCAATAATAACTTCGTGTCTTTGAGTCTTCGTGTTAATATATTACTCACGTCTGGCACAGCACTGACATACAGAAACTTTATGGCATCATTATAATATTATCATTGGCCTGCAAAGCAGACCCTACAAAATTCGATCTCTGCGTGAGACTCTTTTCTTTTAGAGAGTTCCCTTCAAACGTCAGAAATCGTCCAGCAATCGTCAATCATCCTCCAGGTCGAACCATCCGGGTTTTCATCTTGCAATATCACAGGTAACCGGTTCGGACGAACATTGTCGTAACAGTGAAGCATCGAAAATCTCCTGAGGGATGCAGGAATTCCGACCGAAGTGAAGCCGGGATGCCCGGTTGCAGGAAAGGGACCGCCATGATTCATAGCGGGAGAGACTGCAACGCCTGTAGGCATTTTATCGTTCAGCAGTCGTCCTACTTTTTGCCTGAGGATTGGTGCAACTGCATCATAAAGAGCATCATCTGCCCCGTTACTTTCAGAATAAATGGAGCCTGTTAAATTTCCTTCCAGATTTTCAAGAATGTCCACAAGCTGATCAGAATCTTTTGCAACAACAATCAGGGAAGAGTTTCCAAAGACTTCTGTCTGCATTTTCTCTGGTGAGTTTAAAAACTGGCCACCTGATATTTTAAAGAGTGTATTTTGACATCGGAATCCCTCAGCATCTGCAGCTTGTCCACCCGCGAGCAGTTCTGCTCCTGAATCCAGCAACGTTTTGGCTCCCGATAAAAAAGAGTTTTGAACCGCTTTGGCCAGAAGAATTCCTGCAGGGGCTGATTCAAATTTTGATTTCACATCCGAAATCCATTTTTCCGTTTCTTCAGATTCGAGTAAAAGAATCAATCCGGGATTTGTACAGAATTGACCCGTTCCCATCAAACAGCTTCCCGTGAATTCTTCAGCGAGAGAGTCTCCCCGTTCTTTAATAACACCGGGAAAATATAAAACCGGATTTGTGCTGGAGAGTTCAAGGTAGATCGGTTTTCCAACCTTGTCCGCTTTTTCTTTTAATGCCAACCCAGCTGATTGAGATCCTGTGTAACCGATGGCCCCAATTCGTGAATCCGAAACAATTTTCCCACCATCTTCGTGATTTGTTCGATAAATCATTTGCACCAGCGACAAAGGCATGCCCGTCTGTTT
>JAJRVU010000201.1 GCA_024277145.1 Planctomycetota bacterium | reverse complement strand
AGAAAAAAGTTCTTTCAAAAATCAATAATTTTCGTGATGTAAAAATCGGGAAAGATGGCCGCGCCTGGTTGACAAGCAGCGAAGGCCTTTTTGTTGTTAAGTCTGGTAAAATAAAATCTTTTGGTAAAAAAATTAATGGTCCAACTTACGAAATCGGAATTAATCCCGCAGGAGAAGTTTGGATCGGAGCATGGAATGGTTTGTACAAAGTTGAAGGTGACACGGTAAAAAAAGAATCTGGAATAGATGGTCCGATTGCCAATGTTGCGTTTTTAAATGGCCGCTTCTTTGTTTCTACTCTTAAAGGTGTGCACGAAAAATTTAATGGACAATGGGTCTTAATTAAAGGTCCATGGGGAACAACAATCCGAGATTGAAAAATGGTAGATGGAGTGCTCTATATGGCTTCATGGACCGGGTTATACAGCCTTCCTGGTTCTTACAACACTTCCGCTGGAGCTGTTGTCAATGATTTGAATTCCTATAACAAATCGAAAAATTCTTATGATCAGCTATTAAGCCGAAACATGCAGGGCATGGCTGTTGATCACAAGGGAAGATTATGGGTGGGATCTCGTGCTGGTATTGACGTTTTTAAAAATGGTAAGCGAATTAAAAGTTTGACCCCTAAAGAAGGGCTTCCTTCCACAGATATTCGATCTCTTTCTGTCGATGCAGATGGCAAAATATGGATTGGAACCGGAAAAGGTCTTGCACGCTACGATGAAGGGAAATGGTCCTTTTTACATAGTCTTCGCTGGCTTCCTGACAATGAAGTTCATGATGTCTCTTTTGATTCTGAGGGGAGTGCCTGGGTTGCAACAAGGAATGGTCTTTCTGTAATCAAAAAACGGAAAATGACTTTGGAATCCAAAGCTGCTTTCTTCCAGAAACTGGTTCGAGACAGGCACGTTCGACCACCCGGATTAGTGGAACGGTGCGCTCTTCCTGAACCGGGAAATCTTGAAAAACATGAGCCAATGGACACAGATAATGATGGTTCATTCACAGGGCTTTATCTTGCTTCTGAATGTTATCGATATGCGGTGACTGGTTCCGAGGAAGCAAAAGCCCATGCAATCGAAGCATACCGTGCAATGGAATTTCTGCAAACTGTAACCGACACACCGGGGTTTGTTGCTCGTACTGTGGTTCCTTCTGCTTGGAATGAGATGGCGGACGAAAACCGCACTTTCACACCTCAGCAGGAAGCGGATAATCTCGTCAGGGGTTCGCGATGGAAAAATATGAACAACAACCTGTGGCGAAAAAGTTCTGACGGAAAATGGTTGTGGAAAGGTGACACCAGTTCTGATGAAATGACAGGACACTTCTTTGCCTACCATGTTTATTACGATTTGGTTGCAGATGAAAAGGAGAAGAAAAGAGTTGCAAAACATATCGCCAAAATTATGGATTACATTATTGATGGTGGATATGATTTAATCGATATTGACGGGAAGGCAACGCGTTGGGGAGTCTGGTCACCCGAAAAACTTAATAACGATCCGGACTGGTGGTTGGAGAAAGGGATTAACTCTGTTGAAATTCTTTCTTATCTGACTGCAACCTGGCACTGCACAAAAGATGAAAAATACCAGAAGGAAATTGAAAAACTTTTAACGAAACACAACTATGCTGAAAACATATTAACCCCCATGCATCCGGGAAATGATTATTTCACTTACATTGGATACGATCTGCTTTCGTTCACTTATCCTGCCTTGTTCAAATATGAAAAAGATCCCGCAAGACTTGCCCTTTACAGGAAAAGTCTTGAAACATGGTTTGCTCCCATTAAAAAAGATGGAAGCCCGATGTATTCCTTTTTTTACAAACGTTTCTCTGACGGAAAGATTCAGATTGATGATTGCATGTTTCTGTTACGGGATGTCCCTCTTGATATGGTTCAATGGACAGTTGATAACAGTAAACGGGAAGATATCAAAATTGTTCATCGACCCGTTGAAAACCGTTTTCAATCTGAACGTCTTTTACCAGCTAGCGAACGACCCATCTTCCGGTGGGACCGAAACGTTTATCGATTCACTCAAGTAGGTGGACTTTTTAAAGGAAAAATGGAAGGGAGCAGTGTCTTCTGGTTGCTTCCTTATTGGATGGGACGATACGAAGGAATTATTGCAGCACCTGAATAAAGTTTCTTAAACCAAAAAATTCTATTTGTCATTAGACTGATGAAAAGAAACCCCATTCTGCCTATTTCCCGCATTCCACCTGATTGTTGATTTACTTTAGGTATAATCAGGTTTTCAGGCCAGCGGTAAACAGCGCGCTTATTAGCCCAGTAACCTGTCTTGACCTTCTCATCGAATCTCTGATAGTCTTCCACCGATTGCTTGGGCCGGAATATTGCCGAGCTAAAGTAAGAGAAATGGGCTGAAAGAAAGGCGAATGATGAGAATGTTTGTTAATGACTTTAGAATGAGTTTTGTGTCGGTATTCATGACACTGTTTTTTTGCGTCGGTTGTGAACTCTCGCAACCCATTGGTCAGCCAATTACACAGCCTGTTTCATACCCGATTACCCAACCCATCTGGAACCCGATTACAAGGCCGATATGGAAGCCAATCTCACAGCCGATATGGAAGCCAATCTGGCAACCGATTGCTGGGCCAATTTCCTATCCAATTGATCAATCTGTTTCTCAGCCAATTGTTCAGCCGGTCTCCGGACCAATTACTCAACCAATAGTTCAGCCAGTTTCCGGAGGGAGTTCCGGGATTTTTTTGCTATCGGGTTCTGCAGAACAGCAAGCTGCAATCAGAAAAGCAATATCACGCTGTACCTTCCCGTTCGACCGTTTGAAACCGGGATTGCAAAGAGCTGGGCTTAACTCAGTCGGAATTTCGTGGCGATCAATGGGCAGTGGAACGATGGGATGGGCATCAACTGGTGGTGAAATTGGAATCAACAACACCATCAGTGGCGTGAAGGCTCATCGCACAGCGATTCTGGAATTAGGACATATCGTGGATT
>JAJRVU010000200.1 GCA_024277145.1 Planctomycetota bacterium | reverse complement strand
TGTTGTATTGGGAGATGAACCGATATTTTCCTAACAGCAACAACCCGAATGGGTTACTGTGACGGCTCCGTGGCCAAGTGGTCTAAGGCAGCGGATTGCAAATCCGCCATCCCCGGTTCGAATCCGGGCGGAGCCTTTTGTTGATGTCTGTTGTGTCTTGCACAACACTACATAACCCCTTGCTTTGTTGGGCTGTATGTCATTCGCTTTCCACCTCTTCTGCAAAAGAGAAATGATCTCTCATTCCGTCACTAAAAAAGTAGCATATTGCTGAAAATATTCTTATACTTTTGAACAGATAATTTGTGTATATATGACTGCTATTTATTTCGATGGTGTAGAATATCTGTAAAATGATGTTAACCATCAAATTTGCGCGCCCTGTTTTCTATTGTGTTGGGCTTTACAGTATGTGAGGCATTGTTCGATTTAGTAGAGTCTGGAATAACTATGGAAAATCAACCTGATCAGAGTCTTATTATTGCAGAATATTTGCGACTCAAAGATGCGGGCAAAAATGTTGATGTTGATGCATTATGTAAAAAGTATCCTGACATGCCAGATGGATTACGGTCTTACATTACAGGTGAAGAACTTTTTGAACCTGCTGCAAAACCAATTGATGAAAATGGAAAGTTAATTCCTAGTGTCTCCCTCTTTGATGCCTTTGGTGGTGTGAAAATGGCAGTGATTGTGAGTGGGATTGTTTTTTTGTTGACTTCTGTAATTGTGATGTTTTCGATGAGACCTGATCAAGGGGAGGTTGATTTACAAATCGATCAATCTCTTCAGGTTCAGTACCAAAGAAGTGAGAAACTATCAAAAGACCCCCATCTTCCACTCGATAATAAGAAGCCCTCCCTCCCTTCTGTCGGGAAACAATCCACATTTCCGAACGCTCCACTTGTCAAACAACCTGTAAAACACAAGAAGCAGAAGCAAGAAAAGCATTTGCGACAACAAGTGGTCAAACTTGTTGATGAACCGCTCTGGCATTCCTTGGAAGATCCGATAGCCAATTCTGGACGTGTTCTAATAGAATTACAGAATGGAGAACACAACCCACTTCAAGGAAAAGAAGATGAATTAAATCGTTCTGGGAGAGGGGAACGTTTTATTTCAGTTCGCATGATCTTTCCATTGCGAAAACAACTTGGTTCAATGGCAAAAGCACTAAACATGACTGTTCCTGAAGTGAGAGACAAAGTTGTTATCACAGACTTCAATATTCAGAGGATGGAAGCTGTTGCAGGACCAAACCCATGGTCAGGAGATTGGCAGGACATTGATATTAAGGATGCAATTAAAATACTCAAAGAATGTAAAGACTATGATGAAGATGGACTCAGTTTCAAAAAAACTGATCTCTTCACGATGGCATTACCAATGCGGTTGCTGGGAACTTGGAAAAAATGGTCTTCACATCCTCGAGCTGAGAGATTTACTCTCTCCAAAGAAGGGAAGGCTCTAGAAAAGAGAATTAAGGTATGGATGACAACGAATTCAAAATTCATCAAGAACCAAAACAAGACGGTAATGAATATTAAAAAGGGCGGGTTTAGTAAATACCAATTCAATTTCCGAGCAACGGGTGAAGAGTCTTTGCGAAGTGAAGGTCGAGAAGCTGTATTGCGAAAAATGGAGAAAGATCTGAAAATTTCAGATAAAGAACAAAGCGTGGGAATTACCTGGCAAAAACTGGGTGATGATCTGACGACATCTAGCCCATTACTACTATTTCGGTATCTTGACTTTAGTGTCAAGCCAGGAAGATATTATCGTTATCGGGCAAGAGTCGAATTAAAAAATCCTAACTTTAACAAGCCTGTGAATGAAGTAAAACACAATACAATAAAAACAGGTCTGTACCGAAGAACTCCTTGGAGTAAGTCAACCACTCCTGTTCTCGTCCCTCGTGATGTCAATTACTATTTCACAAGAGTGATTAAACCCACGAGCCCTCGAGTTCCACTTTCTGCACAAATCGAAGTGTTTCATTGGTTGCCAGAAACAGGAACTGTCGTGAACAGCCGGTTTGATGTTAAAATTGGAGAATATATTCGACGGGTAACGAACACTTACATACTAAAACCAGCAGCAGGTACATTTGAAAAAGAAGATGCCATGATTGGACCGAGTAAAGATGTTTTAGTTGATATCAATAATGACAACGATATTCACCATGTCACTGCAAGAAAACTGTTTAAGGACTTACATCTTCCCAAACAGCAGATTGGTATTGGTACCACCAATCTGATCTTGATCGTGGATGAATACGGCAGGCTGGTACCCAAAAACCCAGCAGAAGATTTCTCAAGATTAATAGCAGAAAAAGCTCGTATTTTACGAATTCATGATGTTTTTGAATATATCAAAGATATCAGAAATGAAGGTCCGTCTAATAAGCGATCTGTCCACAAGGCGCTTCGAGAATTGACAGAGGCTGAATTTATCGATACTCCTTTTCGCGATGTTATGGAGTATTTTGCCGACTACCATTTAATCAATATCAAGTTTGATTCCAATCTACTGAAGTCTAATAAGTCTATTCTTAGAAAACCTGTCAACTTAAATGTAAAGAATTTAACACTACAAGTTGCTTTGGAAAAAATTCTTGTTTCCTTTAATCTTACCTATCTTGTTAATAACAACTCCATAATCATCAGAAAATCTAAAGTAAAAAAGAAAAAACAGAGGGATTGATTCCTTAATATTATTCTATCAATTTGAAAGTAAACGGTTCAGTAGTTTAGGAAACTTAAATTTATGTACGTACTCAAAATAACATCCCTTTAGACGCTCATTCTTGATGCTGCAAGTTTACTTTCATATTCCCTACGATTTCTTCTTAGGTCTCTTACTTGCTCTGCTTGGGAATTTTTCTTTGGTGTATTTTCCGCCGTATTTGTTGCGGAGTGTGTTGCAACGGGTTCGCATTTTTAATAGCACTTGATGGTAGTTTTTGTCGCCAACCAGATTTTTTAATTGTTGGGGGTCTGTTTTCAAATCGTGTAAGAATTCGCCCTCGGGCATAAACATATCGCTGCCCACGCACTCCTTCCCACTTGGGGATATCAAAACGCTCCATTAAGTAGTCCGTAGTATGTTTTTCGTACTTTTTGATACTGATTTTAGTGTTCAATCAATTCTGTACGACGGGGTTCCAAGCCCGTCGAAAATTTAACATTCATGGTTATGGCTGACCAAACAACCAGATCGGATGGTTAAGTTTTCTCAGTGGTTGGAAGACGAAGCACACATCTCTTGGCCCTCTAATCTGTGGGTAGGTACGAGTGTCACTACTCAAAAAACAACTTCTCGGGTTCGAGATCTATTGAAGGTCGGAGATGATAAGACGACTCGGTTTGTCTCAGTTGAACCTCAGTGGGAATCTATCAGCTTATCTGACACTCTTGAAGAGCTTGATTGGGTCATTCAAGGCGGAGAGTCGGGAACAATCAAACATCCATTTGATATTGCTTGGGCAGATTTGCTCCGAGATGAATGTCAAACAGCTTGGAAGCTTTGCTATGGAAGGTGGTGAACGTCTTCAATTCAAAAACAAAAAAGGTGTTGACTGGAATGAATGGTCAGATCGCCTACGAGTGCGACAAGTTCCGGAAAATTTAGAAAGTGCTTTTTGAATTCACGGCAACACCTTTTTCATAGAAAATCAATACCTCTACCCGAAGACCGCACTTTCAGATTTACTTGGAATTCCTGCTGCGAAGATTGATGACAATCGGTTGTATCGGGCGCTTGATAAGATTCTGCCTCACAAAGAAGAGTTGGAAATCTTCCTCAAAGAGAAGCTGGGATCGCTGTTCGATTTAGAATACGACCTATTGATGTACGATGTCACCAGCACTTATTGTCCCCATAATGGGTCTAAACCCTTCGCCTTGAGGTGCAACCTTTAGGATTTAATTTCGCTTTGAATGAATGAATAAACTTGGTTTTTAGAAAGCATCGTAACCCGAAACGTCAGTGAGGGATCAGCGTTGATCAACAAT
>JAJRVU010000199.1 GCA_024277145.1 Planctomycetota bacterium | reverse complement strand
GTAACAATTGAGCTGAAGTAAGTGAAATAAGACTGGACTGAATTCTCACAAATGAGTATTGCCCGCAGCAAGTAACACTTACCTATCTTGCTATGGGTCAGTGTCGGATATGTGTGGATAAAATCTTATGAAATTATCATTCCATTTTATATTAGTTTTGTGCGTGAGCCTTACTTTTGGATGCTTACCTGCAAATGCCCAGGAGAAGAATTCACTTCATCCATTACAACCTTCTGATACAACCAGCCCCAGAGCAACCTTGATCAGTTTTATTGATTCATGTAATGAACTTTATGCTCTTGCTAAAGTGAAGGAAGACTCTGTTGATTCCAGATTGAAACTCCTTCCCATCGTCGAGCGTATCAAAGATTGTCTTGATCTGAGCGAGCTTCCAAAAGAGTTGCAAAATCCTGTTGGTGTCCAATCGGCTGTCTACCTTAAAGAAGTGATTGATCGGATAGAGTTACCTCCGCTAAAAGATATTCCTGATGTGACTTCAATCGGATCCGGCAAGAAAAAAAATGGACTTGCAAGCTGGCGGATTCCTGATACCAGGCTGGAGATGGTTCGAATACAAGATGGACCGAATCAGGGTAAATATCTTTTTTCCACTAATACTGTGCGCGAAGCATCCATGTTTTACACTTTTGTGAAAAAATTGCCTTATCGCACGGAAGCTATAAAAATCTCGCCAGATTTTTATAGCCTGTTCGTTTTGCTTAAAAGCAGTCAACCGGCATTTTCAGCCAACACCTCAAGCCCTCGTGGCACGTTGATCCTGTTCCTTAAATCAACAAATGAATTATATGAAATTTCTCGTAAAGAGAAATTTCTTAATCGCAGAGGTATCAAGCTTCGCCCTATAGCAAGGCAGATTTTCAGCTGTCTCGACCTCAGCAAACTTCCAGAAAATTCTCGAGATTATTATGCAGGAGAAGCCGCAGTTTGCCTCAAGGAAGTCCTTGATCGTGTCGTTCTCTCTCCTCCAGAAAGGATCCCAGGTCCAGAAAATATTGACGGCTCGATTGATGGGAAATCTCTTGTACGGTGGCAAATTCCCAATACTCAAATCACGATTGCGAGAGTTGAGGAAGGTCCACGCCGGGGGGAATATCTGTTTAGTCCTGGATCTGTTCATCGTGCCGTTGAAATGTATGAGAAAGTAAAAAACCAACCTTACCAAACAGATGAACGCAAAGTATCCAAAGGGATTCATGACTGGTGGCTGACTACCCCGGGAAATCCAGTCATTGCATCGTGGGTTGATTGGCTGCCGAGTTGGTTTCGAAATCGTAATTTCGGATTGGCTATCTGGCAGTGGCTGGGACTGTTGTTTTTGTTTTTCATCGGTTTGTGTACCATATTTCTGGTCTACCGTATTGGTCGAATTCGCAGTGAATACATGCGTGAGAAAAGCTTGTACCGATATTGGATAACCTTGCTCTTTCCAATAACTGCATTACTTGTTCCCTTAGGATTTAAGTATTTTATTTTTGAGTACCTCTCGATTCGTGGCAATGCTCTCTATGTTGCCAATTTTTCAGCTGATATTGTATTTTTAATAGCGTTGATCGCAGTCATCATTGGAATCAGTAACAGAATTACAGAATCAATTGTCGCACTGCCTCATATTCGACCTCAGGGACTTGACGCCCATTTAATACGAATCATTTGTCGTGTTATGGGGATTGGTGCAGCAGTCATTGTATTTCTGGAAGGGGGGAGATACCTCGGTTTCCCACTGGGGACTCTGTTGGCGAGTGCGGGAATTGGTGGGCTTGCCATCGCATTAGCTGCCCAGGGCATGATCAAAGGGCTTTTTGGTACAGTAACAATTCTTCTTGATAAACCTTTTCGTGTTGGTGAACGAATTATAGTCAAAGGCCAGGATGGAATTGTAGAGGAAATTGGACTGCATTCTACGAAAATACGTACAATTCTTACCAACCATCTCGTCTCAATTCCGAATGACCAAATGGCAGACAGTGAGATTGAAAATGTCGGCCAACGAAAGAACATTCGAAGAACTTTGGATTTGCATATCCCTTTGGACACACCAAGAGAGAAAATTAAAAAGGCTGTCAATATTATTCGAGCGGAACTTGATAACCATGAAGGAATGAACCCGGAATTTCCACCTCGGGTTTATTTCAATGAATTTAACGATGACTCATTCAATATTCGCGCTGTCTATTGGTATCATCCACCGGATTTCTGGAAATTCCATGAGTTCAGTGAAAAACTGAATTTCAAGATATTCCAGGTTTTTGAAGAAAACAAAATTCAGTTTTCATTACCATCGCGTCATTCTTATTGGAATCATGATGATGAAAAAGGGCCTCTTGAGATTAATATCGTTGAGAAATCCTGATTACTCGAATCAACTACAATCTTTCAAATGCGAAACTGTAAATATCCTGAAGATGTTCTAAGAAAAAGAAATTAAAAAAATGAAACACTTAATAATATTTCTGACAATTAGCTTGTTCATTTCGAGTACTCATGCTGCTGAATATGATTCATTACCTTCATGGAATGAAGGAGCAACAAAAGATTCCATTATTAATTTTGTTGATGCAATCACAGACAAAAACAGCCCTGATTTTGTCCCTAAAGCAGAACGCATCGCTACTTTTGATAATGATGGATGCCTTTGGTCTGAAAAACCGATCTATTTTCAATTGTATTTTGCAATGGATCGAATCAAAACGCTCGCACCTAAGCACCCTGAATGGAAAACGCAACAACCTTTTAAAGCCGTTCTGGAAAATGATTTTAAGACATTGATCTCTTCTGGTAAAAAGGGAATTCTCGAATTAGTGATGGCTTCCCATGCTGGAATGACAACTGAAGAATGTGAAAACATTGTTCTGGAATGGCTTACAACGGCTAAACATCCTCGCTTCAACCGACCATACACTGATCTTGTTTACCAGCCGATGCTCGAACTTCTCACTTACCTGCGAGCAAATGGTTTCAAAACTTATATTGTCTCAGGTGGTGGCATCGAATTCATGCGGCCCTGGACTGAAAAAATATATGGGATTCCACCAGAACAGGTTGTGGGAAGCAGTATTAAAACCAAGTTTGAAATACGAAACGGCAAGCCTGTAATCGTTCGACTACCTGAAATTGATTTTATTGATGACAAGGCAGGTAAACCGATTGGAATTCACAAACATATAGGTCGCAGACCGATTGCAGCGTTTGGGAATTCTGATGGCGATCTCCAGATGCTTCAATGGGCAACTTCAGGTAAAGAAAAACGATTTGCTTTATATGTCCATCACACCGACGAAATACGTGAATGGGCTTATGATCGTAAATCACATGTTGGTCGACTTGATAAAGGTTTAGAGGAAGCAAAGAAAAATGGCTGGACCGTGGTCGATATGAAAAAAGACTGGAAAGTTATCTATCCGTTTGAGAAAAAATAGCTCTCTATCTTGTTAAAATGTGCAGATTATTTCGGTTAGTCCCACCATGCGGTTATTTTCACAGGCAATACTTCTTGCATGTCGATAGCTATTAATACAGCATACTCTTTAATGCCTAACAGCTTCTTCTTCCAATGGATTGAATCACGGAATACGAGAGCGTTTCTATAAATGGTATTATAGGTTTAGGTGTTGTTCCGGCTATATATACAGTGCGCCACGTTCTACATCATTTCTAGACATTGTCTAGTCTGAACATAAATCAAGGTCGATTAATGAATCAAAAGCTATCAACTCCCTTACTGACGGTTCTTTTTATTGCCTCTCTTTCGTTTCAAATTAATGCTGACGAATTTGATAGCAATATTGAATACATTAATTATCAGCAGGATGGTACCTATGACTCCTCAGGTAATTGGTGGGATTATTCTTCTGCAAAAGATTCATTAGCAGAATCAGGAATCTCCTTTAGCGGTAATATGACACAAATTTATCAAGGTGTCACCAGTGGTGGGTTAGATCGTTCCTTCAAATATGGTGGTCATGCTGATTACATGCTGAATTTTGATCTGGGGAAAATGGGAGTTCAGGAAGGTCTCTTCCTGAAAATGAGAGCAGAAACACAAATTGGCGAAGGACTAGGGACCAGAACTGGTGCAATACTTCCTTCCGGTTTGGTGACACAATTACCAGTCGCAAATGACCACACAACGGCCTTAACTTCATTCATGTTTACTCAAATGTTATCGCCGACATTTGGAATTTTTGCAGGCAAAACTGACACCCTTGATGGTGATGTCAATGCGTTTGCTCATGGACGTGGAAAAACGCAGTTCATGAACTCGGCATTGATATTCAATCCTATTGCAGTTCGTACAATTCCATATTCAGCTTTAGCAGCCGGTTTTGTATTTTTGAATGAGGGAGAACCTTTATTCACGTTTACTCTCATCAATCCTGAAGATACTGCAACAACAAGCGGTTTCAATTCCCTTTTTGCAGATGGAATAGCCATTGCAGCAGAATTGAGAATTCCTGTCCAGATTATGGGGTTACCCGGTCATCAATTATTTGCAGGGTCCTGGAATAACAGAGAATTCAATTCACTCAATCAGGATCCACGTATCCTTCTTCCCCCGTTAAATGTGCCCATTCAAGAAAAATCCGGTTCGTGGTCGATTTATTATAACTTTGATCAATACCTTGTTGTTGATCCATCTGATTCCAGTCGTGGTTGGGGAATCTTCGGACGAGCTGGTATTTCTGATGGTAATCCGAATCCGATGGAATACTTTTTAAGTTTCGGTGTTGGTGGAAGTAGCCCCATCAGTTGCAGGGAAAATGATAATTTTGGAATTGGATGGTTTTATAATGGAGCCAGTGATGAATTAGGTCCAATCGCTTCTCAAATCCTCAGCGATGGACAGGGTGTTGAACTTTTTTATAATATTGCTGTGACAGAGAAATTTTATCTCACGCCTGATTTGCAATTTATCGATGGTGGCATTCAAGCAACTGACGGAACAGCCGTTGTTCTTGGTCTAAGAGCCAATCTGGTTTTATAACAACCGTTCTTATTATTTTCCAAGCTGATAGTATGTCCGTTACACTCGCTGTACCCGCATCACCCTCTACCTTGAGGCTCTGTCGTTGCATGATTTTCTGATGACAAGCCGGGGGGAAATCCATCTGTTTTATCGCAAGATGGTTATAGCTTTAGTATCATTCAATCCAATTGATCTCAAAATCATTTTTTTCTAACCATTCCTTTACCTCCAGGGGAGAACGATTATCCGTTGTTGGAAATTGTTGACGATCTTTCTGGTTTCTGCGATTAGATTCATATCCACCCGGAGCAGTTGAACTCCCTGCACTCATTTTTGTAATGCAGATATCTGCAAGTTTATTTCTTAGTGGAATTGATTCTCTTGTTGAAAGCACAAGATGAGATTTCGGGAAAATTGACCTGAGAACACAATACATTCTGATGAAAGTATTATCATCGACATAAAATGCTGGTTTAAAATCATCTGGACCTTCATAGATTCTAGGTAAACTGAAAGATAATAAACTATCTGGAAATCGAGACTGGATATATAGACCATGCCTTATTAGTGAAATTAATTCTTCTACTGGATCTGTCAGCCCTAAAAGAATTCCCAAACCGAGAGACTGGAAACCTGTCTCAGCTGCTCTTTCAAGACCTTCGAGCCTCCACTCATAATAAGATTTTGTTCCCTTGGGATGATAAATTCGATAATACTCCTTGTTGTAAGTTTCCTGGTACAAAGTGATACCTTTTGCACCAGCAGAAAATAACATTTCGTAACTCTGGATTTTCATTGGAGCAATTTCCACAGATAGATTCAGGTCCATATTTTTCAATTCTTTAATAATTTCAACAAAATAATTTGTTGATGTGAGTTTTGGAAAATCTCCAGCTACAAGTAGTATGTTTTTAAAACCATTTTCTTTTAGAATTTCTGCTTGCTGAATCACCTCTGGCATTTCCAGGTGAATTCGATTTAATTCATTGGAATATCTAAATCCACAGTATAGGCACGAATTAATACAATAATTTGAAAGATATAATGGTGCGTATAAAGACATCCGTTTTTTTAATTTTCCAGATTTCTCAGGATTTGAGAAATTAGAACGAGTAATCGCTTGAGCACGCTTACTTAATTCTTTGGTTTTAGAACTATTTGTAATTAAGTTTCGAATTTGTTCCTCTGTAAAATAATTATCTTCTAAAATAAGACGACTATGAACGACTTCAGTTGCTTTTCGAGGAGTTCGGTTTTTTCTAACCGAGATCAAGTTGGCTGTTAAATCAAGCATCTCAAGGAATTCTTTTTTCCTTATGGGATCATTTGCATTCTGATTTTTTAATAAATGATATCTCCAACTTTCGAGCGTGTCTGCTACATGAGATCTGCGTTCATCAGATTGAACCATTAACTCAGGATTATTTAATAACTCATCAGCTTTCTCGAGAGTTTCCAGCCTCATCTCAGGATGTTCTTCGGTTTCAATAATCCATTGAGAAAATCGTTCAGTTAACTTTTCAGTTTTCATATTACTCCATTCCTTGGTAGTTAGTACCTGCTCAAATATGTTTCAATGATCTGTGTGGTCGTTGACAGAGTACCGCGGGTTTATCCATGCCCATCCACGAGAAGAGACTGGCACAGCCAGTGGCACACAAGTGAGCAAGCAGTATGTACACGCAAATACCTCGTGCTAGTGCCTTGTCAAGGCACTAGCCCTGTTGTGAATAAGGGGGTGGGTGCGTAAGAACTCTAACGCACTCCGTTGTCGTGCTTTATGCACTTTACCAACCCCAATCTTTAAATTTGACGAAACACTAGTATGGTGTCTTCCGGCGAACTCCTATTTAATCAGACGGGCTTCAATGTCAGCAATTATGCGGTTGGCGAATTTGTCCGTTAAAAACCAGTTTTGATATAAACTTTCAATCTCCCTCAAACGCCTGTCAACCGAATTCTTAGTCAAGTTGCGAGTGACATTCTTCGGTCTATCCTCATTACGAATCGGTGGGCGAATGCGTTCAGCTGGTGGCTGGTATGATGGATTGTGAACCAAGGCCGGTAGATCAGCGGCGGTCAACAGATGGCGCCACAGGAAGGCTTGCATTCTGTCCTCGGCTGGTACAGCCTCATGAATAATCTCCTGCCCCCCAATTGTCGCACTACCGACCAGAGTGAGATTGACTGGTTGTTCCACCTCGGTCAGGTTGGTTTTCACCGATAGCCCAGCCAATTTTTTCTTGGCCCTCAGCGTAGTACCGGACGATTTCAGCCCCTCTGGTAAGTCTTTGAAATTCAGTTTGATCGGCCCGTGAAACCCGTCCTTGCGAATTGCGAAAACCCTCACCGAAGCGGCTGATTTACTGCGGATACAGATTCGGGAAGGGATTACTCGCAGCTCATAATCAGGACGAGGCTCGCTAATTCGGAGCCGGTAGGCATATGCCTTTCCTGCATGTCGCCTCGTCTCACCGAGGTGAATGAAGTATTTTCCGTCAGCGGGCAGTTTGACCATGACGTAGGAATCGGCGTGGTCGGTATTTAATCCCGATGCAGCGTCGTGATGATCGTCGTTCAAAGCGATGATTTTGCCATCTGCGCTGGTGACTTTGACGAAGGAATCGAAGGGGGAACCAAGCCGGCGAGCATGAACTTCCGCGACGATTGTCTGACCGGCTTTTCCTTCCACCTCGAAAACATCCCAGTCACCCGGGCGATCCGCTTTGCCGTTAATGATGATGGGAAGTTTCACTTTCTGCGCTTTGGATGGCTCGTCGTTGGATTCCTGCTCGAGGCACTCGGGAAGTGTATCCAGTGCGAACGGCACAGAATTAGATATGAAGTTCCCTGCGGTGGCGGAAATCAGATGGGCTCCTGGCTTTGCATCTTTGGATGGTGGCGACAACGTGGCCTTTTCCAAATTCCAGCCGTTCATTTCGATCTTGACCGGTTCGCCAATACGACCACCCAACGGAAAGATGCTGGTCACAAAGGGCAGTTCACCGACGGTGATCCGATACACAAAATCCTCGCGGCCGCGAAAGAGTGCCTCGTTGATGGTGAGCACATACTCGCCGTCTTTGGGAACCTCAAAATGGATCACTGGATCCGGGTGAAAAAGGAAATCATCGTTGTATGCAACCTCCTTGTCATTAGAGTCGTGAAGCCTGATCACTGCTTGGAACCAACCGGGAACACCGTCGGCGATATAAGGGTTCACCTCCCGAGCTTTAGCGGAGATGAGCAGTCGCTGTCCTTTGCTTGCCTGGAAACGGTACCGGTTCACCTCACCTGGAGCAATCTGGCCGTTCATCGTGCACGGTAAGGTGATCTGCATTTCTACTTCTGCTGGTGGCCTTTTGCGTTGGGCCAAATACTCCTTGCCAAGCACCGATCGTGTGCAGGTTTTCATCGACTTGCGGGCAACTTCGGGCACTTGGCCCACATAGAAGGACATTGCATTGGAGATACCCCGTTTGGTGATCACCCTGATCTCTCGCCGGCCGGGTTTTGCGTCGGGAGCTATCGTGACCTCAGCATAAACGAGCTCGGAGTGGGCACGAACGGCCGGGTTGCGATTGTCGTCGGCGAACAACCTTTGGATCCGTTTGATCAGGTTCTGCTTTGCCACTTCTTTTTCTGTGGGAGCAGGACCGTCCTTTGCGACAATCCCTCCCGCTTTTAGTACATCTATCGGGCCAATGAACGCGGGGAACTCGAACCAGGCCATCTTGGCGGTCATCACTTCGCCCACCGTCGAATTCTTCTTCTTCAACTCGTTCAGTTGCTGTCTGAGCATCGCCATTTCTTGATTGTTCAGGACCCGTTGGTAATTGATCAATCGAACGGATACTCCTTCCCCGCTCACAACCAAATCGGAAGCATGAATGAGTTTCTGCCCACCCAACCTGATCGGAAAGGTTGTGCCCTGCTGGCCCCCGGCAGGATAGACGTAACCGATATATTGGTTACGCGCCCAAGCCGAGGAAGTTGCGGTCATCAGGATGACAAACCCCAAGATCGGAAGCCTTTGGTATTTACTCATTGAGTTTCTCCGATAATTATTATTTCGGCATTGGCGAAAACTCATGCGCTTGCCACATACCACCACTGGTTACATAATCTCATGCAGAAGTCCGGCTGACTTCATGCCTTCGTTTTCGGTGTCTAATACGCGGGCTTCCAGCCCCCAAGGATGGGGTAGCTTGGCGGTGGCATCGATGCCAGCCAAGAGATACATGCTGCCCAGCAGGTCCGCCGGATAGACGGGTCTGTCCGCAACACTCTCAGCTTTTTTGTCGGAAGCACCAACGATGTGGCCACCTTGGAATCCGCCGCCGGCAACCAGCACGGAAAAGACATGCCCAAAGTGATGGCGGCCTCCATTCCAGGGTGGCTCCCAAGACACCTTCGGTGTTCTACCGAACTCACCGGTACACCAAACCACGGTACTATCCAGTAAGCCTCGATCGGCCAGATCTGCAAGCAGCGTTGCTAGTCCTTTGTCCAACTGGAGACACTGTCGTGACATTGTTGCGAAGTGGTTTGAGTGTGTGTCCCAACCACCAGGGAAGCTGATCGTGACATAAGGCACACCCGCTTCGACCATCCGCCGCGCCGCCAGACATTCCTGCCCGAATGTGTTCCGGCCGTAGCGATCTCTCAGTACGGTAGGTTCGTTTGAGAGATTGAAGACTTCCTTCCCTTTACCTAAGATCAACTCATAGGCTTTCTGTTTAGCCGCTTCGACTTCAGCCATTTCCTGGACGTCCGCAAGGCCGTAACCCATGAGATTGATTTTATCAATCAACTCGCGGCGGGCTTTTTGCCGCCCTTCATTGATTCCCTTGTTGACGATTCCTTGCACCTCGAAGCGTTTCGCGTTCGGATCGCTACCGGTGGCGAAGGGTTTGTACGCGGGGCCCAAGAAGCCCTCTTCGGAAAACCGACCAGCTCCCTGAAGCATCACTATGTATGGTGGAAGCAGCCCTTTGTACTCATCCTTCTTGAAGTAGGTGAAAGTCGCACCGATACTGGGGTATGCCAGTCGCCCGCCGGGCTTATGGCCGGTTTGCATCAGGTAGGCGGCCGTCTCATGGCCGTTGTTGCCATG